>CAKPXN010000016.1 GCA_934202095.1 uncultured Veillonella sp. | reverse complement strand
CATACACATTTGACGGACTGTTTTTGTGATTTCAGATACTTGAATCTCGCGCAAGATAATCCCTCCTCAGGAAAATAATTAGATATTAACTCTAATACGATGAGATACATTTTTTCTCAAAGTGTTAAGCTAAGATTAACTCTATGACTCCATACTAGCACACTACACAATGCCTTTCAACGCTTTACCTATACAGTTTTCTCAATGAAATTTATCGATTTGATAATAATTTTCATTGATTAATTATACCAATTTTATGCACTTTCATAACCCTATGAAATGCAATAAAATACTTATAAAACGCTTTGTATCTGTAACAAATATCACATGCGACTATTGCATATGGTTCGTTTCCAACCATTATAGTTACAAAGCTTGTGATATAATTTATTTTTTAATGAGATTATCTATCATTTTTATGTGTAAAGATTTTAATTATGCGTGTGTATAACGATTTTCTTCAATACAATTTATTTACTAACTCACTGTATGTATTATACATATTAGTACTCATAAATGTGCTTGTTTACTGCATTTATAGATAATATATATAATTATCGATTTTTATGACCATCTTATCAATTTATTTTATTATTGCTCTTATTACGTTTATTATGTATTTTAGTTATAGCATATGCTAAAGATTTTTAACTTTTTATAACATTTCCTCTTGCTATTATCGATATGTTCCTTTATAATAATCACTATATTATTCCTCGATAGCTCAGTTGGTAGAGCAATCGGCTGTTAACCGATCGGTCGTAGGTTCGAGTCCTACTCGGGGAGCCAATATTGGCCCGTTGGTCAAGCGGTTAAGACACCGCCCTTTCACGGCGGTATCCCGGGTTCGATTCCCGGACGGGTCACCACATGGACGATTAGCTCAGCTGGGAGAGCGCCTGCCTTACAAGCAGGATGTCGGCAGTTCGATCCTGTCATCGTCCACCACAGTAAGAAGCAAGCTGAGGCTTGCTTCTTTTTTATTGCAACTATGGTATACTGTTAGATATAGTTTTGAATATATTTATATCAAGGAGAGTCGAACATGAACTTAAGAGAAGCAACCATGCGCATCAGTTTTTGCCTCGCCTTAGCATTTGTTTCTACTTTCACAATCGCTAATGCAGCAAGTGTAGATGCTCAAACCACAAAAGCCCGTTCTATTCCTATTGCGCCAGTAAAGATCATTCCAGATCCTGGCACCATAAAAACGTCGCCGATTCAAATTACGTCAACCACGTCTAATACACCTTCCACTGTGGGCAAAGCTAATTATGATGGTCATTTAGATAATTTTCCTTCCCGCAAGGTGACATTAGTAGTGCCAACAACATTACGCAATGAAAATACAGCGGCATTTGGTAAATATTTATCCGATTCAGTAGCAAATGTTTTACGCTATCCATATTACGACACCACAGTGGTAAGCACAAATACACCTCTAGCACAAATTACAGCCGTAGATTTAGCAGAAGTAGCAGCAACGCAACATTCTGAAATCGTAATCATGCCTGTACCAATGCAAGATATATATGTACAACTTCCAACGTCCTATCTTAGCCAATATTATCATGATGATAGCGACGATATTCATATTCAAGCGAAAATATCCGCTATGATTTATTTCTATGATACTAATGAAGGTGTTGTTCACACAATCCGTAGTGGTTTCAATCAAATCGATGATACCTTGACAATGCCCACACACAAATCTGTTTGGAATAAGGTCATCAAAGATTTACTGGAACAATTACCATACAAACGTGTTCCAACCGACCGTGATCGTTACCAAGCTCCTGGTATCAATGCGGAAATGCCTGTTGTTCCGGACTATGAATTCCAAGTAGAACAACCAAAAAATACAGCTTACTCTTTAAAGGGTGTTAGCGTATTATAATCTGAACCACATATACAACAAAAGGGTGTCACCTATGGGATGACACCCTTTTTACGCACATATGCAAATGAGGAGTACTATAGTAGTACTCCTCATTTATTATAGCTATATCAATTTATAACTATATACGTTGTGTTACCTTCAAACGAAGTAACGCACGAGCCAAAGCAAGTTCAGCACGCTCTACATCTATATCAGGTGTAGGGTTAGACAAACGGCCTTCAGCGCGTTCCTTTGCTCGTGTTGCACGATCGATATCGATGGCTTCTGGGCTTTCACAATTAGGTGTTACAATGCTCACCTTATTGTGTTCAATTTCAACAAAGCCTCCGAAAACCGCAAATGTATGCCGTTGTCCATCAGGATTATCGACACGTAATGGAGCCATATCGAGGGCAATAATCATAGGTGCATGATTAGGCAATACACCAAATTCGCCATCGATAGCACGGCCTACGAAAAAGTCAGCCTTATCATCATATACAATCGCATCAGGTGTTATTATCGTTAGGGTCATAGGTTCCGCCATGGATTATTCCCCCTTCTCTTGCATTTCCTTTGCTTTTGCAACGGCTTCATCAATGGTACCAACCATGTAGAATGCGCCTTCTGGTAAATCATCATGTTTACCATCAAGGATTTCTTTAAAGCCACGCAATGTTTCTTGTAATGGTACATATTTACCAGGAGAACCGGTAAATACTTCTGCTACGAAGAATGGTTGACTCAAGAAACGTTGAATTTTACGAGCTCGAGATACAGTTAATTTATCTTCATCAGATAATTCTTCCATACCTAGAATTGCGATGATATCTTGTAAGTCGCGATATTTTTGCAACACTTCTTGAACGCCACGAGCCACATTATAATGTTCATCCCCAAGTACATGAGGGTCCAAAATACGGCTTGTAGAGTCAAGTGGATCTACGGCAGGATAAATACCAAGTTCCGCGATGGAACGGGACAATACTGTTGTTGCATCCAAGTGAGCAAATGTTGCTGCTGGAGCAGGGTCAGTCAAGTCATCGGCAGGTACGTATACGGCTTGTACAGACGTAATGGAACCTTCTTTTGTAGATGTGATACGTTCTTGCAATGCACCTACGTCATTTGCCAATGTAGGTTGATAACCTACGGCAGATGGCATACGACCTAAAAGGGCAGATACTTCGGAACCGGCTTGAATAAAACGGAAGATGTTATCGATAAACAAGAGCACGTCTTGTTTCTTAACATCACGGAAATATTCAGCCATTGTAAGACCTGTCAAGCCAACGCGCATACGAGCTCCAGGCGGTTCATTCATTTGACCATATACCAAGGCTGTCTTGTTAATAACGCCGGATTCCTTCATTTCGTTCCAAAGGTCATTACCTTCACGAGTACGTTCACCTACGCCAGAGAATACAGAATACCCACCATGTTCTGTAGCAACATTGTGAATCAATTCCATAATCAATACTGTTTTACCTACACCGGCACCGCCGAACAAACCGATTTTACCACCTTTTACGTATGGTGCAATCAAGTCTACGACCTTGATACCGGTTTCAAGGATTTGTGTTTCTGGTGAAAGATCATCAAATTTAGGCGCTGGGCGATGAATAGGCCACATTTCATCAGCTACTACAGGAGCTGGATCATGATCTACGGTTTCACCCAACACATTAAAAATACGACCCAATACGCCTTCACCAACTGGTACGGAAATTGCAGTACCCATATCTTCTGCTTCCATACCGCGGGTCATACCATCAGTAGAGCTCATAGCAACACAGCGAACCGTATCGTCGCCCAAATGTTGCATAACTTCTACTACAATTTTTTGTCTATCGTGCGCTTTATGGTCATGGTAGATGTGGATGGCATTATAGATAGCTGGTAAGTGACCAGCTTCAAAACGCACGTCTACAACTGGGCCGATGACCTGCACCACTTTCCCAATATTATTACTCATTAAGAGGTCTCTCCTTATCTATTGCAAGGCATTGGCACCGCCAACAATTTCAGAAATTTCATTAGTAATACTGGATTGACGTAATTTATTATATTCAAGCCCCAAGGAACTGATGAGTTCCCCTGCATTATCTGTGGCGGATGTCATAGCTGTCATACGAGCACCTAATTCACTAGCCGCTGCTTGTAATAATCCATTATATACAGTAATTTCTAAATATTTTGGTAATAATGCATCCAGAACAGCTGCAGGGTCTGGCATAAATTCATACTCTTCACCCTTTACTTCATCATCTGGTTGCTCTAACGGTAGAATGCACTCTGCCTGTGCAATTTGCGTCATAGAATTTACAAAGCGCGTATAAATCATGATAACTTCATCAACTTCATGACGTTCATATAATGAAAGTGCATGATCCATAATACGTCGCGCATGTTCGTAACTCGGTTTATCGGAAAAACCACTGTACGATTGATCGATATGATAGTTACGAGATTTTAAACTATCCTTTGGTTTACGCCCAGTTGTAATAAGGCAATATTCATCAGGTGTTTTATGACCAATTTGTTCTACTGCCAATTTTAATACATTAGACGAATACGCCCCTGCAAGGCCCTTATCAGCACCGATAACGATATAACAAGTGCGTTTTACAGGTCTACTTTCAAGTAGAGGACTTACATAATCTCGTAAATCACTAGTGGAGATATGACGCAAGATTTGCCCTATTTTTTCTGCGTATGGCCGCGTTGCATCAGCTTTTGCTTGAGCCCTACGAAGACGAGCAGAAGCTACCATCTTCATCGCTTTTGTTATTTGTTGCGTATTGGTAACACTCTTTATACGCTTTCGCAAATCTTGTGCACTAGCCATACATTACGCCTCCTTACGGGAAACTAATGTATGTGTAGCACCAAAGGCTTCTACACATTCAGGAATAGCTTGTTTCAACAAGTTTTCTGTGGCTTCATCAAGTTTATTTGTGCTTTCAATATTGCTGATAATTTCAGGATAATTTGCACGAACAAAGCGTAACAATTCCGCTTCAAAAGCCAATACATCAGCTACTTGAATGCTAGCTAAGTATCCCTTAGTACCAGCATATAGGTTAATAACCATTTCGGCTACACTCATTGGCTCATATTGACCTTGTTTCAACATTTCAGTCAATCGTTCACCACGGTCTAATTGTGCTTTTGTAGCTGCATCAAGATCGGAACCGAACTGAGCAAATGCTGCTAATTCACGATATTGGGCAAGGTCCAAACGCAATTGACCAGCTACTTGTTTCATCGCTTTAGTTTGCGCACTACCACCTACACGAGATACGGACAAACCTACGTCAACAGCAGGACGAATACCGGAGTAGAACATATCTGTGCCCAAGAAAATTTGACCATCAGTAATGGAAATTACGTTTGTTGGGATATAAGCAGATACGTCACCAGCTTGCGTTTCAATGATTGGCAACGCTGTAATAGAGCCGCCACCAAGTTCTGGTGAAAGTTTAGCAGCCCGTTCCAATAGACGGCTATGTAAGTAGAATACGTCCCCTGGATACGCTTCACGCCCTGGTGGACGGCGTAATAATAGAGACATAGCGCGGTATGCAGCCGCTTGTTTTGTTAAATCATCATATACGCAGAGTACATGTTTTCCTTTGTACATGAAGTATTCGCCCATTGCAACACCTGCATAGGGAGCAATGTATTGAAGTGGAGCGCCTGTAGAAGCACTCGCAGAAACGACGATTGTGTAATCCAACGCGCCTGTTTCTTCTAATTTTTGTACTACACGAGCTACGGTAGATTCTTTTTGACCAATCGCTACATAGATACAAATTACATCTTTACCTTTTTGGTTGATAATTGTATCAAGAGCAATTGCAGTTTTACCTGTACCACGGTCACCAATGATAAGCTCACGTTGACCACGACCAATTGGTACCATCGCATCGATAGCTTTCAAACCGGTTTGCAAAGGTTCGTTTACAGATTGACGATCCGCAATACCAGGTGCTGGATGTTCTACAGGACGACGTTCTGTCGCTTGAATAGCACCCTTGCCATCGATAGGTTGACCCAACGGATTAACTACGCGACCAATAAGGGCATCCCCTACTGGTACGTCCATGATTTTGCCGGTACGGCGTACTTCATCGCCTTCTTTAATCAAGAAGTCGTCACCAAGTAGTACGGCACCAACATTGTCTAATTCTAAGTTCAAAACCAAGCCATATACGCCGTGTGGTAATTCTAACAATTCACCGGCCATGGCTCTTTCAAGACCATAAATATGGGCGATGCCATCCCCTACGTCGAGGACAGTACCCACGTCATCGACATTAAGGTCAACATCATAGTCCTGAATCTGCTGTTTGATTATAGCAGTGATTTCTTCAGGCTTCATTTTCATATATACCCATTCACCCCAATCTAATAGAGTCAGTTCGTACTAACGTTTTTTTCAATTCGTCTAAGCGACGTGCAATCGATCCATCAATGCGTTTATCACCGATTTGAATGATAATACCACCCATGATTCTAGGGTCTTGACGCACCGATATAATAACATCCTTGCCGGTCATCGCTTGTAATTTAGCTTGTACATCATCACGCAATGTATCAGTTAATGGTTCTGCTACAGTTACAACAGCTTCCAAAATGCCGCGTGCTTCGCGAGATTTTTTTATGAAAGCTCTAATTGTATCTTGCAAATACCGATATCTGCCACGTTTAACCATGACATACATGAAATGAAGTACTGTCTTTTCTACAGCAGCACCAAAGACCTTTCCAAGTAGAGAAATCTTTGCATCTGCTTCCACTATAGGATTATTAATAAACCCTACCAATTCTGGTTGTTCATTAAGAACAGAGGCCACATATAAAAGATTTTCTTCTGTAGTTACTAAATTACCTTGTTCTTGAGCTAGCTCTAACATAGCTGAACTGTATTTATCTGCTACAATTTCTGTGCTCATAATATCACAACCCTATCGTTTTACTATCAAGTTTCGCAATAGCGTCTTCAATTAATTTTGTATTAGTTTCGCTGTCCATATCTTTTGCCACAACCTTAGTCGCCATTGCAACAGATAAGGAAATAACTTCGTTACGCAAATTATTCATAGCACGATCACGTTCGTTTACGATATCTTGACGAGCTCGTTCTTTTTCACGTTCGATTTGTTCACGAGCTGCTGCCAATTGTTCACGTGTAGTCGCTTCTGCTTGTTGCACTGCCTTTTCAACGATTTGTTGAGCCTCTTGACGTGCATTCGCTATTTGCGCAGCGTAGTCAGCTTTGAATTGTTCCGCTTCATTTCGAGCAGCTTGAGCATCTGCTAAATCTTTAGCAATGCGTTCTTTACGCTCTTGCATCATGGAAACCAATGGTTTGTATGCAAAACGGGCCAAAATCCAAACTAATATAAAAAAGTTTAGCATCTGAGCAAGAATTGTCCCTAGCGTTAAATCTACCAAGGTCGTTCCTCCTCGCTATTATCTGAACAATAAAATGAAAGCAACTACTACGCCGATGATAGGCATAGCTTCGATTAAGCCGATAGCTACGAACATTGTGGACATTAATTGACCGCGCAATTCAGGTTGACGTGTAATACCTTCAATAACTTTACTAGCTACCATGCCGTCACCAATACCTGCCGCGATAGCACCACAACCTACTGCGATTGCCGCAGCTAATGCGAATAAACCTTGAACTTCCATAATAAATCCTCCATTAAAATTAATGTTCTTCACTTAACGCCATGCCTAAATAGTTGGCTGTTAGAACTGTAAAAATAAAAGCTTGAATGATACCAATAAATAAACTAAAAGCAATCCAAACCCATGGTACAGGTACGAACCAAGGCAAATTATAAAGGATTTCCAATAAAATTTCGCCAGCTACAATATTACCAAATAGACGGAAAGCTAATGTGATAGGTTTTGCTATTTCTTCAAATATGTTTAGAACTAGCATAGCCTTATAAGGCTGTAAGAAATGATTAAAATAAGATAAGCCCTTAACTTTAATCCCCATTCCCCAAACTATAAAACTACTGCACAATGCGAGTGCTGCTGTTGTATTAATATCCGCCGTAGGCGATGTAACAGCATGTAGCGTTGGTAATAAACCAAGCTCATTACCAATAAAGATAAATAAGAAGAATGTGAATAACAATGAACTCACCATCGGCCAGTGTTTACCAAGCGTTGGCGATAATTGACCTTCCAAGGCTTCCAATATAGTTTCCACTACATTTTGAACACCCGAGGGCACTAATGCTCGATTTCGCGTAGCAAGCACGGAAATGATGATGACGATCGCCATCGTAATCCACGTAGCAATTAAGGTATCGATGTTAAACGATAAACCTAGCCACTGTACTACTTGATGGTGACCCGCATGCAGTTCCACAGACTCAACCCCTTTCTCACGTAGCAATATAAATTTTATATATATCCATATAATATATATCTATGTATTATCATACCTCTTTATAGGTATATAATCAACACTTCTGGAGTAAACAATTCGCGATTTACATACTAAAAATGCATTTCAGGCATTTAAAATTTATGATAGAAATGTAATTATTCCTTATTTAATGCGATTTAATCCTATCGTCCAATGCAATAAATTTTATTACTTACTTAATCGCCAAAACACGATATACAATACAGGTTGTATAAGTACAACTGAAATCAATAAACTTTCAGCTCGTACACCGGGTATTTGCAATCCTATAACTACGAAGGCGCCAATTAATGCCAATCGCCACATCATTTGACGTCGCGCCTTAGCCACAGCTTGGTGTGGATCACCATATGCTAGCCCTTTATTATGTAGACCCAACAGTACTAAATAAACCATCATGGTCAACATGCCCCATAACCAACCGAGCACGTACTGATTCCAACCCACAATATATTGGACAAGTAGGCCTAAAAAGGTAACAAAAAAACAGGCCCATAGCACATGACGTATGAATTTAATATATTGATTCATAAACACCTCACTATTTAACCTGTTTATATAACATATAAAAGCCTGTAACGGCACCTATTAAACCAAGAATAACCATGCATAGCGGCATGGTATCCATCCACGTATCCAGTTTATACCCAATCCAGATAAATCCAGCGATACAAAATAGAAGGGTCAGCCCTGCCGATGTGGCCATCGCCAGAGCTTTCACCATATCCTTGTCCATATTATTTACCAAATCGATTAGGGCGATTAGTATCACCTAAGAACTCGTGACGCAGAGCTTGTAAGATACGTAGAGATGCTTTGCCATCACCATATGGATTAACAGAATTCGACATCTTTTTATATGCTGCTTCATCATGCAAGAGCTCATAAGCCGCTGTATATACAGCCTCTTTATCGGTTCCTACAAGGCGTACTGTACCGGCATCAACCGCCTCTGGTCGCTCAGTCGTATCGCGCAATACGAGAACTGGTTTTCCAAGAGCTGGCGCCTCCTCTTGAATCCCACCAGAATCTGTAAGAATTAAGTAAGACTTAGCCATCAAGTTTGCAAATGGCTCATAATCAAGAGGATCGATGAGTGTAACACGGTCAACATCACCTAATTCCTCTTGAACCACTTGACGAACCTTAGGATTTTTATGTACAGGGAATACCACTTGAATATCGTCAAAATCATTCAATAAATCACGAATGGCTTGGTATACATGGCGCATCGGTTCTCCAAGATTTTCACGACGATGTGTGGTAACAAGAACAGTCCGTTTATTTGGATCAAGCGCATTAATTGCGACATCATCAAAGACATAATTATCTTTTACCGTCGTATCTAGTGCATCAATTACCGTATTACCTGTTACATATAAATGGTCGATATTTATATTTTCTCGTTTTAAATTCGCCTCAGAGCTAGCAGTTGGCGCAAAATGATAGGTTGCCAAAGAGCCTGTTAATTTGCGGTTCATCTCTTCTGGGAATGGAGAGTAAATATCACCTGTACGAAGGCCTGCTTCTACATGACCTACAGGAATTTCTTGATAAAATGAAGCCAACGCACCAGCAAAGGTCGTTGTCGTGTCACCATGAACGAGTACCACATCAGGTTTCGCTTCTTCCAACACGGACTTTAACCCCATCAATGCACGATTTGTTACATCATACAATGTTTGGCCTTGGCTCATGATATTCAAATCATAATCAGGTGTAATGTCAAACAAACGTAACACTTGGTCGAGCATATCCCGATGTTGAGCCGTAACAGTTACAATCGGCTCCATATCTGGTGCTGCTTCTAAAGCTTTTACAAGCGGAGCCATTTTAATCGCCTCTGGTCTTGTACCAAAGATAGTCATTACTTTTAGCATTTACTCATCCTCCACAGAGTGTATAAAAAAGGGGCGCAACGCGCCCCTACATTGGTTACTCTTTTTTAGAGCTATCGTCTGAATGCTCTAATGCTTTTGCCAATTCTTTACGATCAAATGAAATAGTTTCATCTAAATCACTACGTTCAATTGTAGGGCCTGGTAATGGATGCCCCGCCGCATCACTGTGTGTAATAACACCTAGACGGCGAGCCACATAGATACTGCATAGGAAGATAGCCAAGACTAGAATACAGCCAATCCAAGCATTAACCTCTGCAACGATAACTGAAACACCTCCAAAAAGAGCTGTAACAGCATACATCATCAATACCGCTTGTTTCTGGGATAATCCTTGTGCCAACAAGCGATGATGTACATGACCTTTATCTGGCTTAAAGATAGGCCGTCCACTAATCTTACGGCGCACAATAGCAAACAAGGTATCTAGAATAGGTAAACCAAGTACAATTGCTGGTACAACGAGAGCAATTGTAGCCGCCGTTTTAACAGCCCCCATAACAGATATAGCAGCCAATGTGTAACCGAGCAGCATGGACCCGGTATCACCCATGAATATCTTAGCAGGATTAAAATTGTACCGCAAGAAACCTACCGTAGCACCTGCAAGTGCTAATGCAATACAGGCCAAGTCGATTTGACCTAATTGTAATGTCATTGCACATACGGCAATACAAGCGATAAAGGAAATACCCGCTGCCAAGCCATCAAGCCCATCGATGAGATTCACAATGTTTGTAAATCCTACAATCCAGAATATAGTCAACGGAATGGCCCAATATTTCAAATAAACTACGCCACCCCAAGGAAGATTAATAAAATCCACCCTTATATCGTAAGCTACTAAAATTGCGGCAGCAATAATTTGCCCCATCAATTTTGTTTTCGGTTCGATTTGTCGTATATCGTCCCAAATACCAACAAGTACTAAAATTACAGTACCTAATACGAACCCGAATAATTTATGATCATGAGGAATACTATTATTAAATAGCACAGACCCCATATAACCAAGGAAAATTGCCAATCCACCAAGGCGTGGAATAGCGCCATGATGCACTTTACGAGCATCAGGTTTATCAATGGCCCCTACGGCAACGGCAAACCGCTTAACCAAGGGGGTTAGTGCAAAAGTTATGATGAGAGCCAACACAAAGGCCCACACATAATCAGGCACATACTCACTCATAAGTACACCTCCAACAACTCGAATTCAATAGATTCGAGGCTTCAACTTAGTTTGTTAAGCTGCGAATAGGTGCAGGTATACGACCACCACGAGCAATAAACTCAGCTGCACTGTATGGGCTTACTTCAATAATAGGAGCATAGCCAAGAAGGCCGCCAAACTCAACAACTTCGCCAACGGTTTTACCAGGAACTGGAATAACGCGTACAGCTGTTGTTTTATTATTAATCATGCCGATAGCAGATTCGTCAGCGATGATAGCAGAAATCGTATCTGCTGTTGTATCGCCAGGAATAGCAATCATATCGAGACCTACGGAACATACACAAGTCATAGCTTCTAGTTTATCAAGGGATAGACTGCCACAAGATACGGCGTCAATCATACCTGCATCTTCAGAAACTGGAATGAAAGCACCACTTAAACCGCCTACGTGAGAGGATGCCATAAGACCACCTTTTTTCACCGCATCGTTCAACAGTGCTAATGCAGCCGTAGTGCCATGGCAACCACAGGAAGATAAGCCCATTTCTTCAAGCACATGAGCTACGGAGTCACCTACTGCTGGCGTTGGTGCCAGGGACAAATCGATGATGCCAAATGGTTTACCAAGGCGGCGAGATGCCTCTTGTGCTACCAATTGACCAACGCGTGTAATTTTGAAGGCCGTACGTTTAATCGTCTCCGCTACAACGTCAAATGGCTCACCGCGAACGGCTTCAAGTGCATGTTTTACAACCCCCGGGCCAGATACGCCTACAGAAATAGCGCTATCACCTTCGGTTACACCGAAAAAAGCACCTGCCATAAATGGATTATCTTCTACAGGATTACAGAAAATAACGAGTTTAGCACAACCAAGTGCATCATTATCTTTAGTAAGGTCAGCTGTCTTTTTAACGATAATACCCATTTCACGAACGGCGTCCATGTTGATACCTGTTTTCGTAGAACCAACACCGACAGAACTACAAACGATATCTGTTGTGGCTAGCGCTTCAGGAATAGAATCGATAAGAATGCGGTCAGCCTTAGTGGCACCCTTTGTAACGAGTGCAGAAAAGCCGCCGATAAAGTTAACGCCTACAGTTTTGGCAGCCCGATCAAGGGCTTCTGCAATTGGCACGTAAGATGTTAAATCACTGCCACCTGCAACCAAGGAAATCGGTGTTACAGAAATACGTTTATTGATGATAGGCACACCAAATTCACGCTCAATGTCCTCACCGGTCTTAACCAAATGTTCGGCCTCTTTAGTAATACGGTCATAAATGCGATTGCAGAGTTCTTTACCAGAGCTAGATGCACATTCCAACAAGCTAATCCCCATCGTAATGGTACGCACATCGAGCTTGTTATCGTGAATCATCTGATTCGTTTCAAGAATGTTGTCGATAGATAACATGTGCGCCTCCTTATCCTACACGGTGCATGCTAAGGAAAATATCAGCATGTTGCGCACGAATTTCTACGCCTAATGTTTTACCTAGTTCGGATAAAGCATCTTGAATGGATGTTAAATCCTTTACGTCGTTAGTTTCAGTTTCACACATCATAATCATATTAAACAAACCATCCAAAATTGTTTGGTTAATAGATAAGATATTTACTTTATGGTCTGCCAAAATACTGCTGACACCAGCAATGATACCTACACGGTCAACACCTACCACGGTAACCACTAATTTCATATAATCACCTTTTCTGACTCACTACAAACTATGTAAATGAAAATTCATTCATTCTATAAACTATATTAATATATTATATCACATATATCATATTAAGAGCGTGAAAACTTTATGAGAATACTCACTCAGGGTCAACCGTTCCATTTAATGCGGCATTGACAATGTCCTCGCCTGCCGTCAATAAGGCCACAAGTCCTAAATCGCCCTTGTAACTTTCACCATAAATCTTGTATAAATCTTCTGTACCAGATGGACGTGCCACGAACCACCCTTTTTCGGTTTCTACACGTACACCATCGATGGGCATATCATTATACAGCGATGTAGTACGAATATTTGTGATGGGATCACCATCAACGGTAGTAGCGGTGATCAATTCAGCACTCATTTGTTTTAGGATTTGTTTTTGCTCTTTTTTGCATGGCGCATCAATACGGCCAAATCTTGGATTGCCAAACGCCTCAACAGATTCGTCAGCCATTTTTAGTGCAGATTTTCCCATAACTGCCATGATTTCCATGCCTAAAAGGGCCATAATCATGCCATCTTTATCGGTAGTCCATACGGTACCATCCTTTTTCAAGAAGGACGCACCCGCGCTTTCTTCGCCACCGATACCAATTTCACCATCAAATAAAAGCTGAGAAAAATATTTAAATCCAACCGGTACTTCAAACACAGGGATTTCAGCACTAGTCGCCCATTTATCAATCATCGTAGTACATACAACAGTCTTACCAACGCCCTTATTTTTCCATCCGCGCGTAGTAAATAAATAGCGAGCTACTAACGTTAAAAATGTATTAGCCGATATAAGTCCACTGGATACAACGATACCATAGCGGTCATAATCTGGATCATTCCCGACTGCTAAATCAAAATCACCAATTTGATTAATAACCGAAGCCATCACATGAGGGGAAGAACAGTCCATCCGAACTTTTCCATCATGGTCATAGGTCATAAAGCTAAATGTAGGGTCATAATCATCATGAATGATGGTTAGATCAAGACCGTATCGTTCCTTAATAGCCTTCCAATAACTAGCACCACTACCACCCAATGTATCAACTAGAGTTTTAGGGCCTGCTGCTTTAATAGCATCCATATTAATAACATCAGCCAACTCTTCAACATATAGGCCTTTATAGTCATATGGAACTTGAGCGGTAGGGTCAATATTATCAACGCTAATGCGCTTAAAGTTCTCGCTTTCACAATAAGCAGTCAAATACTCATTGGCGCGAATTTCAATCCATTTCGTTACCACTGTATCCGCAGGGCCACCGATAACCGTATTATATTTAATACCCCCATTATCAGGTGGATTATGAGATGGCGTGATAATAATGCCATCCGCCTTATCATCATGCGCTTCATTGTATCGAATAATAGCGCGTGACACAGACGGTGTTGGAACGAAATCCATGTCGCAATCTACCATAGCCGTAACACCATTACCGGCTAATACCTCGAGAACTGTCACAAGTGCTGGCTGAGATAATGCATGTGTATCTTGGCCTACGAATATAGGACCAGTAGCGCCAAATTGTTTACGACCATCACAAATGGCTTGTGTAATAGCCGCCACATGAAGGTCTGTAAATGTACCATCTACGGAGGTACCACGATGGCCAGATGTACCGAATGAAACCAATTGTGTAGAATTTGTCATATCTGGAACATTGTCAAAATACGCATCTACAATGGTCTGTACATCTATAATATCTTGTTCTTGAACAGGTTTTCCTGCTAATGCATGAGCCATGCTAGCCTCCTTATTCTAATCTTTGTGTTCTACATAATGAGCATTATCCTTACATTCTTTGACGAGATTTTCTATCGGCGTCGGTACAACAGGTGTAGTAAATCCTTTGCCGATAACCTCTTGTGCATCTGTAATGAGAATGAAAGCCTCATTATCCACTTCTTCTATAACTTCTTTTAATTTATTGACTTGTAGCAAATTAACAGCTACCATTACAATCTGTTTCGGCGTTCTCGTATAAGCACCGATACCATTGATAATCGTCGCACCGCGGCCAACCTTACTAATGACCGCATCACAGACCTCATAGGTTCGATAGGTAATGATGAAAGCTACCTTTCGTTGATTAAAACCGATAACAACCTTATTGGTAATAATCGTATATACATACAACGATACGAGTGTAACCGCTACAGCCTCTAAGCCAACCACAAATACAGCAGCTGCTAAGATAGCGGCATTGATGACACTATTAATGGACCCCATTTGAAGTCCATAGTATTTTCGGACAATCAATGCTATCGGATCAAGGCCACCCGTATTACCACCAACGCGATATACCATACCGAGGCCTACCCCCGTCGTAATACCAGCCATCATAGAACTCAACAATGGATCAGAAATGACCATATTGTATTGCAAGAAGTCAAAGGCATCTACCATCCAGGACAACATGACGGTACCGTACAAGGTATTGACTACAACGCGCTTGCCTAGCCAATGCCAAGCCGCCCAAAATATAGGAATGTTTAAAATCACATTCCATGTACCAACAGAAAGTCCTGTGAGGTAATAGAGTATAAGACCAATACCACTAATTCCGGTACTCACCAATTTGTGCGGTAACACAAACGCGTCGATGCCAGCGCCAAAAATAGCACAGCCAATGGCAACGATTATACATTGGTATATATCATCTTTATATTTAGACCACATATAGCCCTCCCTAAATTGCCATTTCACTATAAATATTCTATAATTAATTAATTGAATATATAGCATTATCACTATATATTTACATACATATACAGTTTCATCATAAACTACTTAATGTTTATTTTCAATCATTTTTAATCTCATGTACGAATGGTATAGAAATTTGTACAAATCATATATCGCATCGAGGATTTTATGTCAAAAAGCATCGAACAATTAGGTCATAGTAAAATCAATATCGGCCTTGCTATTACTGGTAAACGCGATGACGGATATCACAATATCGACAGTATATTCCAGTCTATTCGTTTAGCGGACTCCATCTACTTTGCCAAACATCACTCCGTTGTATTCTCCGGTGTAGCACCAGAGTTACCACAATACATTCAAGATCTCATTCCCTATGATGAACGCAATTTAGCATTAAAGGCATTGCGCGAAGTACAAAAGTATACAGGATGTAAGGCAGGCGCCGCTATTCACCTCATGAAACGCGTACCTGCAGCGGCAGGACTCGGTGGTGGCAGCGCAGATGCGGCCGCTATGTTACTAGGTCTCAACAAATTTTGGGATTTGCGCCTCACCATGGATGAGTTGATGACACTCGGTGCCAAATTAGGATCCGATGTGCCATTCCTATTAAAGGGCGGTACAGCTCGTGGTACAGGCCGCGGCGAAGAACTCGTCTATCACCCATCCCCTGAACCACATTGGTTATTATTGGTAAAGCCTGAAATCTCTGTATCTACGGCAGTCGCTTACGGCCGTTACAAAGATCAATCCAATGCAACATCTGACACGATTAGCAATGTATTACATCATTTGGAACAAAATGATATGTATGGGGCTTTCACAAGCAGCGCCAATACATTTGAAGAATTATTATTCCCTGAGCACGAAGAACTGATTACATGTAAAGAATTCTTTACGAGCCGTGGGTATCCAACCATCATGACCGGTAGTGGTCCCACAATGGTTGTTTTATTAGAAAAACCGGCTCAAGCATTGTCCTTACAAGAAGAAATCAAAAAAGCAGGGCATAATTGGCTTTCACTAATTACCAAAACCTGCACACAGGAGGAAGTATAATGACAAAACGATTGCAACCTATACGCCTAGATGCCTACAAACCATTGAGTGAAGTGGTAAGTGAAACATTGCGTCAAGCCATTCAAGATGGCACTCTTAAGCCAGGCGAGCGCCTCATGGAAATTCCTCTTGCCGAAGAACTCGGTGTGAGTCGTACGCCTATTCGCGAAGCCATTCGCAAACTTGAACTAGAAGGATTTGTCGTTATGGTTCCACGCCGTGGTACCTATGTGGCAAATATTTCATTAAAGGATATTACCCAAGTATTCGAAATTCGTTCCGCCCTTGAGGAATTGGCCGCGGGCCTTGCAGCAGAGCGCATTACAAGCGATGAAATAGAAACGCTAGAGCGCATGCTCGTAGAAATTGGCGACCACATGGAAAATAAAGATATGGATAGTGTAGTAGCTGCAGACGTAGCATTTCATGAAGTTCTCTACAAGGCTTCCCGTAATGAGCGCTTAGCAGACATCGTTCACAACTTGCGGGAACAAACATACCGCTTCCGCAGTTTTTCCATGAACCAACCAGGTCGTTTACGCAAAACATGGGAGGAACATCGCCTGTTGGTTGAAGCCATCGCATCCCATAATGCTGTACAAGCGCGCAAACTAGCACGCGTACACATGGAACATTCTGAACAAACCTTATTACAAGGCATGGAGGATGCCAAATCCTTTAGTACAGAAAATATATAACACATAATAATCACATAATTGGATACCTGTTACACGCATACATAGATATAAATTGCATTTATGTATGCGTGTTTGTTATATTCTATAGAAGAATATTTCATTTTTTGGTACAATAGATACAAATTATATAGTGTTATTAAAGAAAGGTGAGTTTTATGGAAGCTCTACTCAATGATGCAGTCTCCACGGTCAATACCTACCTGTGGAACTACTTGATCATCTTTATTCTCATCGGTGCTGGTCTATTCTTTACGATGACCACTGGCGCCGTCCAAATCCGCATGTTTAAGGAAATGATTCGCCTTGTCGCTTCTGGCGCAGGTTCTAAAACAGAAAAGAACCATGTATCCTCATTCCAAGCATTCTGCGTTAGTACCGCATCTCGCGTAGGTGTTGGTAACATCGCTGGTATCGCTATTGCCGTTGTACTCGGTGGTCCTGGTGCCGTGTTCTGGATGTGGGTTATCGCCCTTATCGGTGCTGCTACTGGCTTTATTGAAAGTACACTAGCTCAAATTTACAAGGAACCAGTTGCCAAAGGCGGTTTCTACGGCGGTCCTGCCTACTATATCCGCTATGGTCTTAACAACAAATTCCTGGCTGTTTTATTCGCTATTTTAATCAGCATTACCTATGGCTGGATTTACAACTCTGTACAAGCCAACACATTAGCCGCATCCCTTCAAATTTTTGATTTTGATGTAGCCTATACTGGTGTTGTTGTAGCTGTACTTGTAGGTCTTATCATCTTTGGTGGCATTAACCGCGTTGCAAAAGCATCTGAAATTATCGTTCCAATCATGGCTGTTCTTTACATTGCTACGGCCTTATTCGTAGTCATCTCCAATATCAGCCAATTCCCTCATGTAATCTATACAATCGTTACATCTGCATTTGAACCATCTGCAGCTGGTGGCGGCCTATTAGGCGCTACTGTAATGAACGGTATTAAACGTGGCCTATTCTCCAACGAAGCCGGTGAAGGTTCTGTACCAAATGCAGCCGCTACAGCCGCTGTTAATCACCCAGTAGAACAAGGTCTTGTGCAAGCATTTGGTGTATTCCTTGATACATTCATTATTTGTACAGCATCTGCTTTCATCGTTCTCATGGTTGGCGACTATAGCACAACAGGTCTTACTGGTGTAGCACTTGTTCAACACAACCTAGCTCAAGAGCTCGGTTCCTGGGCACCTACTGCTGTTGCTGTATTCATTGTAATGTTCTCCTTTAGTTCCCTTATCGGTAACTACTATTATGGTGAAATCAACATCAGCCACTTAACAGACAAAAAATATTGTCTCCATTTATTCCGTATCGGTGTAATCCTTATGACATTCATAGGCTCTATCGCCTCCCTTGATCTTGTATGGAACTTGGCCGATTTATTCATGGCGTTCTTGGTATTAACCAATATTAGCTCCATCGTTCGCATGGGTCGTACAGCAGGCCTTGCTCTTGACGATTACATCAAACAACGTAAAGCCGGTATCGATACGCCAGTATTTAACCGCTCCGTTCTTAATCATACATTCGGTATTGTATGGTGGGGCGACGGGCAAACTACAGATTCCTCTGTACCTGCTACACCTGTAGAAGATACAATCGAAAAATAATATATACCGATTTTTAGGGTCTTTATTCTTTGGAATAAGGGCCCTATTTTTTGTGAAATCTATAACTATTTACAATCAAATCCAACTATAGAATATAGTTAACATTGTATGTAGGGTATTGATTCGTCCATGTCGAATACAATAAATAGCAAGACATTTAAACGATCCATTGATTCTGAATTATCAGGAGGAATTTATATGCAAAACTATAATCCCTATGAAAACATGTTAAACACACTTGATGTAGCGGCCGAAAAGCTGGGCTATACAAGAAATGATTATGAAGTGCTACGCCATCCAGAACGGGAACTAAAGGTATCCGTTCCACTCCAACTAGATAATGGCGAAGTCCGCGTATATGAAGGCTATCGTTGCCAACACTCCACATTGCGTGGCAGTGCAAAGGGTGGCCTACGTTTCCACCCCGACTCTGATGAAAACGAAGTGCGCGCATTAGCTGCTTGGATGACTATAAAAAATGCTATCGCCAATATCCCTTATGGTGGCGGTAAGGGCGGTATCAAGGTTGACCCTAAAACATTGAATCCTCGCGAATTAGAACGGTTAACACGCAACTTTGTACGTCGCATTGCGCCTATCATCGGCGTTAATACCGACGTTCCCGCACCAGACGTAAATACGAATGCACAAATCATGAGCTGGATTGCTGATGAATATAGCACATTAAAAGGCGAATGGAGCCCAGGTATCGTTACAGGCAAACCTATCGAAGTAGGCGGTTCCCTAGGCCGTAACGAAGCCACAGGTCGCGGTTGCCTTATCGCATTGCAATGCTATTTAGCTAAAAAAGGCTTAGATATTAAAAATATGACTGTTGCCGTTCAAGGTTTCGGTAATGTAGGTTCCGTAGGTGCTCGCCTCATCGCAGAAGCGGGTGCTAAGGTTGTAGCTATCGGCGACGTAGCTGTTAATCTATACAATCCAAATGGTCTCGATGTTGAAAAAGCGTATGAATACGCTAATTCTCACGGTCGTTCCTTGGTTGGTTACTCCGAACCAGGCATGACAACCATTACTGGTCAAGAATTATTAGCCCAAGATGTAGATATTCTTTACCTAGCAGCCCTTGAAAATCAACTTAACAAGGACAATATGGAAAATGTACGCGCTAAGATTATCTTAGAAGGTGCGAACGGTCCAACTACAAATGATGCGGATAAATACTTCTTTGAAAAAGGCATCGATATCATTCCTGACGTACTCGCTAATGGTGGTGGCGTAGTTGTATCCTACTATGAATGGGTACAAAACAAAGCTGGCTTCTACTGGTCTCTCGAAGAGGTAAATGAACGCCTCACTAGAAATATGCAAAATAGCTTTGAAGCAGTATGGCAAATGCAACAAAAATACAATGTAGCCCCTCGCCTAGCTGCATACATGGTAGCCCTCGAACGACTTGTCATCGAAACAACACTTCGCGGCTACAATTGCTAAGGTTATTCTCCAACAATTTCATATAGTAAAAGGACTGGCTTTCCATTGTGAAAGTCAGTCCTTTTATATTATATGCTATATAGTTATTTAATGGCGTTCATCAACGCAGCCACTGTACGGCGAGATGCAAGGGCTTTCACCAATGTAGCCCCTACAATACCAGGAATCGTTTGACCAACCAATAAATTGATCACTAATGCCCAGTACGGCACGCCTACGAGTGGACTAAGCCACAATGGCACGCATAATGCAGGTACTAAGATGATTGGCAGCATCGCCCACCACGCGCTAAGTCCAGCGCGGCGCATCAATACGATGATACCGGTCGTCAAAATACCAACGCCAAAGCCACCTACCATATCAAGGATGCCAAGGCCACCGAACAAGAAATTAGAAATGAGGTTACCTATGCCCATAGGAACGATTAAGAACGGAAAGGCATAAGCAAGTGCATATAAAGATGTGGCTATACGAATTTGGTACGCCCCAAAGGAAATACCTTGAGTTAGATAAATAAGAACGATATACAATGCTACTACCATAGCAGAAATAGTCAATTTTCGTGTAGAAATCATGCACTCACCTCCTTTTCAATAAAAAAGAGCATGGCAAAACTACCATGCTCGAATGGGCTTATGTTTTCCGTAGTTTTGTTTAGAGACAGGATGGTTTCAAACTGTCTTATGTAGTTTTCGGCCTTTCGGCAACACGTCTATAATATCATATATTTACTGCTATCGCAATAAAGTAGAGGCCGACTAGGTCCTCCCCAAAGCCTCCACCGGCCGGGTCTGACTTCGGCCTACGGCCTTCGCAGGGCCAAAGTCGTTTTGGGAAGGACCTAGTCAACCTCACTCTATACGTATGACAATCATAAGCTATGATTTTCCATCCACGTACTCGAAAGGCTAAAAACTACAAAGCTAGCAAGTTCTAGGAGAAGAAGGCCTTGACCTACTAAAGTCGCTCTGCGAAAGCAATCAATTCTACTGCATAGCGGTTTATGCTCAATTGCATTCTTTACGGTATGCTAACATTAGTCCGCCAAAGGGCGAACAACTAATTTGCCGGATCTTCTATTCCGTTTGCGCGGAAGGCTTCTTGGCGGTCGATGCAGGTGCCGCAGTGGCCGCATGGGCGGTCGCCACCTTCGTAGCAGGACCAGGTGAGTTGGTACGGCACGCCTAGTCGTAGGCCTTCACGAACTACGTCGGCTTTGTTGTTATTGATGAATGGTGCTTCAAGGGAGCATTCTTTACCGGAACCTTCAAAGATGGCATTACCCATGGATGTGTAGAATGTTTCTGTGCAGTCTGGGTATGCATTGCCGGCCGCATCATCAGCATGGGCGCCGTAGTAGATATAGCCGCAATCGAGGGATAGTGCTAAAGATGCCGCAGCGGATAGAAACAGGCCATTTCTAAATGGCACATAAGTGCTAACGGGTCCTTCCCCATGTTCATCTTGTTGTTCCTTATAGGAACCGGTAGGAACGTCCTCTGTGGACTGTTTCAATAAAGATGAGTTACTGAATGCAAACAATTTTGTTACATCCATCGTCTTACCTTCTATGCCATAGTATGCTAATACGTTGGCCGCAGCCTCTAGTTCCTTACTATGTTTTTGACCGTATTGTATGGATAAGGGCACCACATTTTCTTTGCCAAATCGCTCAATGGCGAGCGCTAAACATGTTGTGCTATCTACGCCGCCGCTAAATAATACAACGGCTTTTTGCTTTTGTGCCATCGTTCCTCCTTATGAAAGCCTCATCCGTAGATGAGGCTTTATACGTTAATATCTATATATGAAGCTAAGCTTTCACCATATCACATATTATAATTCAATATCGAGTTCCACTGGACAATGATCACTGCCAAAGATTTGTTGATGGATTTTGGCCTCTTTAATCTTGTCGTCTAAGCGTTTAGATGTAATAAAGTAGTCAATTCTCCATCCCACGTTTCTGTCGCGCGCCTTGCCCATGTAGGACCACCAGCTATATTCATCAACCGCATCAGGATACAAGTAACGGAATGTATCGGTAAAACCAGATTCCAACAATTCTGTCATCTTAGCCCGTTCTTCGTCAGAGAAGCCAGCGTTCTTGCGATTTGTTTTAGGATTTTTCAAATCGATTTCATTGTGGGCCACATTGAGGTCACCACAGAGGATAACCGGTTTCTTTTTATCCAATTCTAATAGATATGCACGGAACGCATCTTCCCAAGTCATACGATAGTCTAGACGAGCTAGTTCACGTTGACTATTTGGCGTATAGCAGCAAACGAGATAAAAATTATCGTATTCCGCAGTAATAACACGACCTTCTTGGTCATGTTCTTCAATGCCAATACCATTAGTCACATTAATTGGTTTAATGCGTGTAAATACAGCAGTTCCACTATAACCTTTTTTCACTGCACTATTCCAAAACTGTTCATAGCCTGGTAATTCTAGTTCAATTTGATGAGGCTGCAATTTTGTTTCTTGCAAACAGAAAATGTCCGCATCTAATTCGTTAAAGGAATCGATAAAGCCCTTTGTTACGGCTGCACGTAATCCATTGACATTCCAAGATATTAATTTCATTGATACTCCTTATTAGGTATTTATATACAATATTCTTTGTGAAAGCTAGCTTTCACGAGCACGTTTATGTTTACGATCATGCTTAGCCTGAGCACGAGCTTGTCTCGATGCTTCATTGGCTTTCATTTCATTTTCCTTACGATATCTAAAGTAATTGGCCACAACGGATAAGAGGAAGATAATCATCACCGTTACGTTGAATAGGCCAGGTCCGTAAGTATACAAATGATAGCATAAATAAGCAAAAGCAACGACCGATAAAATATGGTTTAACATTCTCATAATGTTTCGACCCCCGTTTGAATTGGGAATTCATCATAGGTTACCCAATCGCTGGAACTGCCTACATATAATGCAGAGTTAAGACCTGCTTCGCTCATAACAAGTAGAGCGTTACATGCGGTAACACCGGAACCACAATAAGTAACGACAGGTTTTTGTTGATAGATTTCATTATAGAACTCATTTTCTAAGTCCTTAATAGAGCGTGGACCTTCCGATGTATAACCACTTTCATAAAAATGATTAACAGCACCTGGAATATGGCCTGTCATGCCATCCATCGTATCTACTACAGAACCATCATAGCGTTCTGGAGCACGGGCATCGACGATAACATGAGAACCGGACTTACTTGCCTCCAACACCTCATTACGACTCATGGTCATATCTGTTTGTAAGGTATAGTTGAATGTCGTTGGCTCAGTAGGCAAAGGCGTAGGATCCTTGGTCAACAAATGACCTTCTTTAACCCACCGTTCAATACCACCAGATAAAACGCGAACATCCTTAAGGCCCATGTAGCGCAAGGTCCACCAAAGACGACCGGCCAAGAAAATCCACGAATCATAGACAACAACCTTGGAGTTTTCATTGATGCCAAAGGTCTCAAAGGTTTTCGCTAATTGTTCCATATCTGGCAAAGGATGACGGCCTCCATGTTCACCGATAGGGCCTGTCAAATCTTTATCGATATCTACTGGAAAAGCACCTTTGATGTGGCCGCGTTTATAATCTTCAAACCCTCTAGCATCAAGGATAATAACCTCATCCATGATGGGTAATAATTCGTTAGGAGTGATGAAATTAGACATAATAACTCCTTTCATGTGATTATATCGAAAAATACAAATCTGTTAATACCATTATATACGAGAGGGCCGGGATATACAAATGAATCTCAATTATAAACGTTTATATAATGCATCAACCGCCTCTATATCCGCCGGCAACCAATCCACCAAATACAACGTCTCTTTAGTCAACCATTTAGCTGCTTCGTGTTCTAACAATGTAACGTGTGAGTCAGCTGTTAACGTACACAAATAGCAATGCATAGTAAGATCAAATTTTTCATAACCATTATAGTTAACAGTAATTAGTCTTTCACCTACATTAATATTTGCTTGTAATTCTTCTTTAATTTCACGAATCAAAGCTTCATCATGCGCTTCTCCAGGTTCAATCTTACCGCCAGGAAACTCCCAACCATCTTTTAAATCACCATATCCTCGTTGAGTCGCTAATATAGCGTTACCCTTTTGAATTATGGCAGCAACAACTTCTATATGTTTTCTAGTCATTATACAATCCACACCTATCCATTTAATAAATAGTCATATATATCATCACGTACAGGAATATCTAATCTATACTCAAGCTCTACAGCCTTTGTGTCACTTGCCATCATAATCTCCTCTGCATTTTCTCGCCCCGTCGAATGGATAGGACCTAAATAATAAAATTCTTTTGATTCTTCATCATCTTTATTTTTACGCATAAACAAGTGCATGGCCACACCTAGTTTATCTGCATCAAATGCAGTTATTACATCATCAGATGTAAAGGACCGGTTATTTTTAGAGATTGCTTTTAGCAAAGTAGGAGACTCAAATCTATCCTCATATTTTATACTATCCTGTATTCCTTCATCTTTATGATAGTTTATAAATAGGGGATACGTCTTAGTATCACGATGATATTTATATCCGCCAATATTTAATGGCACTTCATTTTGTGCCCATTCTAACAATTGACATACTTGCTCATAATTATATTTTTCATAAAGAGCGAATGGCGTTGGTTTCAAGATAGATGGCTCATATTTACTATGATATCTATCTAGGCCAAATTCTATGAGCTCTTGAATATGCTCTCTAAAAGCATCAGCTTCTAGCGCCTTTTTAAAAGTATTTGATATGGAATAGTCACAACCATCAGCCTCAATAAATATACAATCTTTAAAAGTCTTTTTAGTTAATGACACAGAAAACTGATTGCTTAAAAGATTAATGAGATTAGTTTTTCCAATATCAGACAATTCAATATTATACTCGCCTCTTAAAAGGTCCGTTACAGATTGAATAATATTATTCCGACCTGCTAACAGAAGTTGCAATGCTAATAAATCTCTAACGCGCATCCCCGTCGCTAACTTTTGAGAGATAAAGTGTAACATTTGTTCCTGAATTGTTGTAAAAGCGATCTTATAATCTTTATCCTTTATTTGGGTTAAGAAATGATGATATGACTTATATTTATTAAAAATTTTTGTAATATCAATAGACCCATAGTCCTTAAAATCTTTAATTCTAGGTATACGCCCAAGCTTATATTTTAAATCTAGATATGCTTCCTTAATAAGTTTAGCACTACTCAAATTAGCTGTATCTATGGCAGCAAAAATACGCTTTTTAGCTATCGCATCAAAGTGAACTGTTGATGTTCCTGGAATAATACGATTGCCAGACTGTACATATTTGCGTAGAGTATCCTTGTTGTAGCTCCTATCACCAGACAAGGCCAATGGGATCATGTAGCTATTAGAATAGTTTCCAATAAAATCTAAGATAACCACATATTCTTTATCTTCAAATTTACGCAACCCACGACCTAACTGTTGAATAAATACAATAGGACTTTCTGTTTGACGTAACATAATAACTTGATTTACTTCAGGGATATCTACACCTTCATTAAAAATATCTACTGTAAATATATAGTCTAGTTGATCATCCACAAAGCCTTGATAAGCTCCAGTACCAGTCAAGCGAGCTATAGCATCTTCTCGTTTTGATTGTGAATCATCACCAGTCAACGAAAT
The DNA here is from genome assembly GCA_934202095.1 of uncultured Veillonella sp. Classification (GTDB taxonomy): domain Bacteria; phylum Bacillota; class Negativicutes; order Veillonellales; family Veillonellaceae; genus Veillonella. The sequence goes on along the minus strand of CAKPXN010000016.1, from coordinate 6,193 downwards.
GGTCCTAAATTTTCTAAGATTAAATGCATCGGATAATTCTTTAGCCTCTTTTTTATTGCTACAGAACACCAAGCCCTTAACACGACTACCACTATGACCAAAATAACGAATTTTCTCTATAATTTTATCAACGCGTTCGGCTTCCGATAGATTTGAGAAGCTAATATTATCCTCTTCTAGATTAATTTCTTTACCATCAATCCAAAGATCACTTATACCAAAGTAATGGAATGGACATAATAAATCTTCCTCTAAAGCTTGTTCCAAGCGTATTTCATAGACGATATTATGGTGAAATAAATTATATAAATCATATCCGTCCGTACGTTCTGGACTAGCAGTCATACCTAATAAGAATGTTGGCTTAAAATAATCAATAATTCTTTGATAACTTTCAGCCCCAGCTCTATGTACTTCATCAATAATAATACAATCAAAGTCATCTGGATTATACTTATGTAAAATCTCAGATCTTCCCATCATTTGCATAGTAGAAAATACAAAATCTGCATCAAACCGTTTCGCATTACCAGAAACAATGCCAAAAGAAATTGATGGATCATCAAATACACGTTGAAAACTACTGAGTGCTTGATTAGCAATTTGCTCACGATGTACTAAAAATAACAGTCGTTTAGGTCGCATTTCCCGCATTGCAAATGCTGCTGCATATGTTTTACCAGTACCCGTAGCCGAAATTAATAAGCCTCTACTTTCATTCTGGCGACGTAATTCATTAAAGTTATCTATAAACTGCTGTTGCATTAAATTAGGCTCTAATATCAACGAACCTTTTATCTTCATCTGTTCGGCAATATTTTTTAAGGATAGACGATTAGAACGCTCCCATCTAGGTCTATACCATGGCAAGAAATCCGAATATTCCATCGTAAACTCGGAATTCCAATATAATTCAAACTCCTCTAACACTTCTTTTGTATAAGTATCATTTACATCAGATTTAGCCCTAGTATTCCACTCTCTATTTTTCTTAAGTGCATTAATTGTTAAATTAGAACTACCTACAATAATTTGATACGACTGCTCTTGTTTAAAAATATACCCCTTCGTATGAAAGCCATGCTTACTACCATTAGTAGTGCAATATACTCGAAGTTCTATATTCTTTAACTTTCCTAAATCATCTAATACTTTAGGGTTATTAAAGCCGAGATAATCAGTAGTTAAAATACGCCCCTTTACACCTCTGTCTTCTAACTCTTTCAAAATTGGTTTCAGAACTAATAATCCATCATCTGTTATAAAAGCAACACTAATAAGGAACTCATCACAGCTTCGTAATCCGTCTTCAATAGCAGATAAAACATTACGGCCTTCCCCATTAGCAATGAGCTCTGTTGTAAAAAAATTATTCATAATCTTAAAATTTTGCATTGCGTACTCCCTTACATGATCATATATATACCATTATAGCAGCCTACAACTTTTACTCCCAGAGTTATACACCAAAACGAACTTTGATAATATTATATATATAATTTTGTATATATTTTTCATATTTATTTAATAATTATCGTTTATATGTATCTTTTTTGCCCCTATAATCTATGCTATAATAATACTGATATCAACTGTATAGAATATAAAATATAGATATTTTTTACAAACACGTTTTACAAGGAGTATAGGCAATTGAAAAAGGGTTATATTAAATTAATCTTAGCCATAATTCTAGGTATTGCTGTTATTGGTGGTGGGATTTATTGTGCTTATCACTTCCTATCCAATAAAGCAACAACAATATTATATCGTTCTACTATCGAAGACAAAATCAATGCCTTGCGACCTTATATCGAGGCAGCTGATACATATAATTTGAATAGTGTTGCCTATACCTATCAAATACAACCAACCCTTGAGGAATTACGTAATCATACGCATAATTCGTCAGTTACATTACCTGACTACAAACAACTAAAATCTCAACTCGAAGCAGCTAAAGAAGAAAGCTCTACTCCATACGAAGATGTAAATAAAGCGACAGACGAATTACTCACAATTTTATCGCAGTTAATTCCTGTAGCCGACCAACTTCAAAACTACTATACTGATAGAACCTTCGAAAAGGATAATTACGTAGGTAGTGATAACTTAGCAAGCCAATATGTACCATTAGCCGATCAATTCAATGCGGCATACAATGCATTTGATTTAGCACTTGAAAATCGAAATAATGAATTGTATACAGAACGCATGAAAGAATTCGCTAACGAAAATCGCGTTAATGCAGTTAATTTTATCGAATTAAACATTCTATTATCTCAAACTATAGATATTATCGACCCTGATGGTAATACAGATACACAAAAGGTTGAAACCAATCTACAAGAAATTACAAAACGATTAAATGAATTGCAACCTGGTACAAAACCAGAAACGCAAGCAGCCGTTAAACAATACCAAGACGCTGTAAAAGAATTTATCGCAGAAGCGCGAAATTACATCATCATCAACTCCTCCTATGGTGAAGCGTATACGCAATTATATGTAAAATATAATCGTATGATTAGCCGAGCTAACGAGGTAGATATGAATGACCTTGATGCGGTAGACAGTAAAAAATAATAATTGAACAACACAAAGGACCAGCCTTCTAGCTGGTCCTTTCTTGTATTCAAATCAATACTACTTATTCTTTTTTCAAATCTTTCGTAATTACATAGTATTCACTAGGTGATGTGTGAATCCCTTTTAGATAGCTTTTACCAATCATATTAATCTTTGGATACCCTAGAAATATAGTTGCATTTTCATCAAGCAAAATTTGTTGAGCGTTGATGATAGCATTACGTGCGATTGTAGCGTCTAACGTAGAGCCCGCAAGTGCCGTAAGTTCATCGAAACGAGGATTGCTAAATCCAGAACCGTTATTTGGATTATCTCCATTTATATTACTACCCCAATATTGTTTTAAAAACCATACAGGGTCACCTGTATTAGCAGTAACGACGCTAGAAACCAACAAATCATAATCACCGGTTTTAGCTAGTTCATCAATCATCGTATAATCGACAATTTTAATCTGTACATCAATACCAATTTTCTTATAATCTGCCTGCATAGCTTCTGCATAAAGCGTCAATTCAGGTCTTGATGTATAGGTATATAAAACTAGTGACAGATTTTTACCGTTCTTATCGACAATGACATCCCCATTGGTATCTATCCATCCAGACTTAGCTAATAATGTTTTAGCCTTATTAGGATCATATGGATTGGTATCCTTTAATTGTTTAAATCCATAATCAAGGCTAGGTGGCAATGGCGCCTTACCGGCTATGAATGTATCTTTCAGAAGGTTTTTAGCATAGCTATCACGATCTATGCCAGCAATAAGAGCAGCCCTCAAATTAGAATCTTTCAATTCACCTTTTTGACTCATACGCGCCATCACATCGCGCAACGATGATGCCTCTGTAACAGTATAGTCTTTATTATCCGCAAACAAACTGTACTCACCAGGTCCAATGTTAATCGCCATATCGATATCACCAGATTGCAATGCCATCGCCCTCGTATTAGCATCATTGATAGCGGGTACTTCTACACGTTTAAACGGCACCTCACCATCCCAATAGTTTTCATTAGCCACTAGTTCAGCACGTTCCTTGGTAAAGGATGTCACCACATAGGGTCCTGTTCCAATAGGACCATCGGCACTAAAGTTTCTTCCGTCTCGTTCAGATTGTACATCTACAATGACAAACAAGGGATCACCCAGAGAACCCGGCAAATTAGGGTACGCCTTATCCGTATGAATCGTTAAGGTTTGACCATCCGCTGTAATAGAATCATAGGTAAAAAACGTCTTGGCACGATTACTTTTAGCAAAGGTACGCTCAAATGACTCTTTTACAGCTTGAGCCGTCACCTTTCGACCATTGGAAAACTTAGCTTTGTCATTAATGGTGAAAGTCCAAGTTTTTCCATCCTCGGATACGGACCATTTCGAAGCAAGCCAAGGCTTTGCTTTCATCGTATCATCAAATTTAACCAGTGTTTCACCAATACCATAACGTACTACAACCCAGCTAAAATAGTTCTCTGTAGGTTCCAATGTACTAGCAAATCCAATGGCACCTACTCGCAAAATATCTTTATCAGCACTAGAGTTCATCCCACAACCAGTAAGACCAACTACGGCAAGTCCTAATAAAGTACACGTAGCCAGTACTCGTTTTATTTTTCTCATGTAATCTCCTATTACCAATCTATATACTCGGCTTGATGTCTATCAAAACATGTTCATATGAATACGATGCAATATACCCATATGGGTATATTGCTTTCTTTATCATATCCTATTTATCGAAAGTTCTCAATCATCTAATATATATTTAGCAAATAGAAAAGATAAAAGCCTTCGCATATGCGAAGGCTTTCACCAGTAAAATTATATATTTGTATCATTAGTAACGGTATCCATCGATAATGGATTGTGTGGTTTACCAATTTCAAAAATAGAACTCAACAACACCTTTGTATATGGATGTTTAGCATCTGCTAGATGGAACGCATCTAATTCTTCAACGATATCCCCTTTATACATGACTACAACCTTATGGCACATAGTACGAATGAAAGCAATATCATGAGCGATGAATAGATATGTCAAATTCCGTTTCTTTTGCAATCTAGCTAACAGATACGCAATGGAGTCTTGAACAGATACGTCAAGGGCACTTGTTGCTTCATCAAATACGAGGATTTCAGGTTCCAAAACGATAGCCCGTGCAATAGCCACACGTTGACGTTGACCGCCAGACATCTCATGAGGAAATCGATGCATGAATTCGCGTGGTAAATCTACCATTTCAAGATAATCACCAGCAATTTGCTCTTCCTTGCCCTTTTCCAAGATGCCAAAGTTATAGAGTGGTTCAAGGATAATATCCTTAACCTTCATGCGTGGGTTAAATGCAGCAGATGGATCTTGGAATACCATTTGAATTTTTTTACGATATTCCTTTGTTTGTTCTGCATTCATATGTTGAATTTCAACACCGTCAATGTAGATTTCACCTTCTGTAATGGGCAACATTTTCATAATCATACGAACTAATGTCGTTTTACCAGAACCGGATTCACCTACAATACCAAGGGATTCCCCTTTTTCAAGGGTGATATTGATATTCTTACACGCCTCAAGTTCACCACCAGTAGGAAGTGGGAATCGTTTATATACATTTTTAATTTCTACTGCGTAGTTAGTCAATGTAACGACCTCCTCCCAATGTTGGCACCGCATCTTTTAATTGTTTTGTATATTCGTTAGATGGGTTTTCTAAGATTTCTTGTGGCGTACCAGCATCTACAACACGGCCCTTTTTCATAACGATGATGTAATCAGACATATACGCCGCCACACCAAGGTTATGGGTTACCATAACGATAGCGGAATTATGCACTTTAGATAATTCCATCATTTGCATAACAACTTGAGATTGTGTTGTCACGTCTAGAGCAGATGTTGGTTCATCACCGATGAGTAATGCTGGGTCTAATGCTAATGCCATGGCAATACCAACACGTTGGCGTTGACCGCCAGATAGCTCATGTGGATAGCGACGAAGGATATCTGCGCAATTAGGTAATGCAACGGACTCTAATAATTCAATAGCACGGCGATCACATTCGTCATTGGTGATTTCAATGTGAGCTTTGAATAGTTCTCTAAATTGTTTACCAATGCGTACAATCGGATCGAGTGCACTACCGCTATCTTGGAAAATCATGGCCATGTCTTTGCCACGTATGGATCTCCATTCGGCTTTAGAAAGGTTTCGAAGGTCTTTACCATTAAATAGCAATGTACCTTCTGTAACCTCACCACCGACTGGCAATAACCCCATAAGGGCACGGATCACGGTAGTCTTACCGGATCCGGACTCCCCTACGATGGTCAATACCTTGCCACGTTCCAAGGTAAAATTTACATCCATAACAGCAGGCACGCCTTGATACGCGATATTAAGATGTTCTACTGTGAGTACGTTTTCTGCCATTATAGCTCCTTATTATTTAGAAATTTTGTTTGTAATCCAGTAGTAATCAGTTGGGTACATTACGGCACCTTTCAAGTAAGAACCAGTTACGATATTAGTTTTAGGGTAACCTAAGAATAATGCAGCGCCATCATTCATCAATAATTGTTGAATTTGGATTGCATATT
>CAKPXN010000015.1 GCA_934202095.1 uncultured Veillonella sp. | reverse complement strand
TGGTTGGAGTTACGTACGGATACGATACCAACACCGGATTTTTTAGCTTTTTCGATAGCCATTTCCATAGCTTTGTGACCCAACAATTGGCCCATGCCGTCATGACCGTCGATAACTGCGGAGATTGGAGTTTCTTTTACGATTTCAGGTTTTGCATCGATTTTAATCAAGCCGTTGGAGATACCTTTGTGGTAACGTACCATACGTTGCATACCATGACTTTGGATACCGAATAAGTCGGAAGTCAAAAGTACGTCTTGAATGATGTCAGCTTCTTTTTCGGAAAAACCGAATTTTTGGAAAGCGTCCATGCAAAGTTTGTGAAGTGTTTCATAAGGGAAAAGTACAGTGTTTTTAGCTTCTGCCATTGTTAAAACCTCTTTTCAGAAAATATGACCTGATATAGTTGACTCCACTTCGGTATATCAATGAATGTGATATGATGTCCGGTGAGTTCTATATCCTCTCAAATGACAATGTCAGTATAGCACACAAAGTTGAGTTATTGAATAGTTTTACATAACTTAATGCATTACATAATTTGCATAACTTACGTGAAATTTATCACACAGGTTAACAAAAAGTACTGAAATAATCGATAATACCTTGAAAATACAAATTATGACTTTTGGTAATAGATACATTCCTGAACGTAAAAAATGGTACTTTTATGCGTTGCTCATCTGTTTGTATTGTAGGGGAGAAACTATAAATAAATACTGAAAAGTATCGATATTTATTATGTATCTACATGGTGTACATTAATAAAAGTTATAACGTCACATACTTATTTTGATAAGTAGTTTTGCTATATGCATTGATATACAATGTATTCATTGATACAAAGTTTGAAAAATATCGATATTCGTTAATTTTGTTACAGATATAGTGGTATATGTATGATACTATAAATATACATATACATATAAAATTACTGCTATAAATACGATGATAAGCGAGGTGCTTATATGAAAGAATATAAGAGCGTATGTCCTTATGACTGCCCAGATGCTTGTGGGCTTATACTTACAGTAGATGACAATAAAGTAATAAAGGTTCGTGGTAATAGAGAACACGCTTTCACACGAGGTACACTATGTCCTAAGATGGCTCATTATGAGCGCGTTATTCATTCCCCAAAACGTTTGACGACACCATTACGTCGAATTGGTAAAAAAGGTATTGGTCCAGATCAATTTACATCCATTTCATGGGACGAGGCCTTAGAACGAATTGTAGAGAACTTTAAACATACTATTGATACCTATGGTAGTGAAAGTATTCTTCGTTATTCCTATGCGGGGACTATGGGGGCTGTAAATAGCCCTGCAGCGGATTATTTCTTCCGTTGTATTGGTGCTACTAGTCAAGATAGAGGGATTTGTTCTCCTGCAAAACAGGCAGCGTTTAAGTCCGTCTATGGAGATACAATTGCCATAAAACCACAAGAAGCACAATATAGTGATTTGATCATATTATGGAGTCTTAATGCGACGGCCACAGATGTACATATATTACACGATGTGAATGTAGCAAAACGAAACGGCGCTTCTGTATGGGTTATAGACACCCATAAAACATATACCTATGATCAAGGAACACATCATGTGTATGTAAAACCTGGTTCTGATGGTGCGTTGGCTCTTGGTATGATGCATATCATACATCGGGATGGTCTTGAGGATACTGCATTTATTCAAGCATATGTTCAAGGTCATGATGAGCTAGTACGAGATGTATTGCCTAAATTTACCCCAGAATATGTTTCCTCTATATGTGGTGTACCGGTTGAAATCATAGAAGAATTAGCTCATGCTTATGCAAAAGCAAAGGCTCCATTTATTCGTCTTGGTAGTGGTGTATCCCGCTATGGCAATGGTGCAATGAGTTGCCGGTGTATCAATGCACTCCCGGCTGTGGTAGGTGCATGGCAATATTCAGGTGGTGGCTTATTATCTAGTTCTAGTAGTAGCCAATATTTTAATAAATCATTTATGCAACAACCTAATACACCAACGCCGTCTAAACGGATGATGCCGATGATATTATTAGGGGATTTGTTGACAAATCCTAAAGCACTTCTAGAGCATGGATTAGAGGATACTAGTGGAGGAGTGCCCGTTCACAGTCTATATATCTTTTCATCAAATCCAGCTATTACGGCACCAAATCAAAATCTCGTTAGACAAGGTCTTATGAGAGATGATTTATTTACCGTTGTGCATGAACGCTTCTTTACAGATACATGTGCATATGCAGATATTATCCTACCAGCCACGAGCTCTGCTGAATCCGATGATATCTTTAATTCTTATGGACACTATACAATTGCGGCTAGTTACCAAGCTATTCCTCCGGTTGGTGAATCGAAATCTAATTGGCGAGTTATTTCTGAACTTGCTCAGCGTATGGGCTTAAATGATCCTTTCTTTGCCATGACAGAACGAGAACTAATTGAGCATATGGTTCGCAATTCGACTAAACTTTCACAAGACGAACAAGATGCCATTTTACGTGGCGACTTGGTTGAAGTAGCATTGTCAGACAATTATAAGATGGATTTTAAAACGCCGTCAGGCAAAATCGAAATCTTAAATCCTCGAGAATCGATTCCGTTGATTACCTATACAGAACCCTATGGCGATGATGAACCATTCTGGTTGATTATTGGTAATGATATACGCATATTAGATTCTAGTTTTTGTGAGCTAGAATTTGATGATCCTGAATTGATGAAGTTACGAATGCATCCAGATGATGCTGCATTATATAACATTAATAATAGTGATGCTGTAGAGATTTATAATAATCGAGGGGCTGTTCGTATTAAAGTATATCTAGATGATACGGTACAACGAGGTACACTTGTGACTCTTGGGGTATGGTGGCAATCTCAGTCCAGTGACGCTAGTGTAGGAATCAATGCTGTAACTGCATCTAGACCGACTGATGAAGCATGGGGAAGTACATTCTACGACGTGCAAGTTAATATTCGTAAGGTGTAATAAAAGTTCGATATAATTCGATTTTATTGTTGAACAGGAATACTATATCATATATAATGTTATCTAATATGATAGTGTAGTACGAAGGGAGATAATCTTATGGATGGAAAAGAAAATCTATCACTGCGAGCCTATTTAGCAATAGGCATGATGTTATTTGCCCTATTCTTTGGTGCGGGAAATCTTATTTTCCCGGCCGCATTAGGCCAACACGCAGGGGCTAATGTAGGATGGGCATTGGCTGGTTTTGTATTAACTGGCGTAGGTTTACCATTGCTTGGCGTTATGGCCATGGGCTATTCTGGATGTAAAGACGTTGAGGAATTAGCGAGTCGTGTACATCCTGTATATGGACTTATTTATACAGTGGCACTATATTTGAGTATCGGTCCCATGTTTGCGACACCGAGAACTGGTACCGTTGCCTATGAAATTGCAATTAAGCCATTTATGCAGGGTATGACTATGGATATGCAACCGTTGTTCCTCGCTATATTCTTTGGCATTTCCTTGTGGCTATCGATTAGTCCTCAAAAGCTTGTTAATCGTATAGGTAATATATTGACACCTGCTTTATTACTTGTCATTTTATTGCTTATTGTTAAATCTTTTATTACGCCTATTGGTCCTTATGCAGTGCCACAAGAAACTTATGCAACAATTGGTGCAGCGATGCGACAAGGCTTCCTTGATGGGTATAATACGATGGATGCATTGGCTTCTGTGGTATTTGCTATTCTCGTAATCGATTTTGTACGTCTTACCGGTGCTACATCTCGGGATGTCATTACGAAAACCGTGATGGAGGTAGGCGCTATTGCGGTTGCATTACTCGGTATTGTGTATATATTCATTGCGAACATCGGCGCTACAAGCGTAGAACGATTTGGCTTGTTTGATACCGGCGCACCTGTCTTAACAGCAAGTGCTGAATTCCTCTTTGGTGGAGTTGGTCAAATTATTTTGGCAATCATTGTTCTATTAGCTTGCTTGAGCACAAGCATTGGTCTTATTACTTCTTGTAGTGCTTATTTTAATAAGTTATATAGCAAAATTAGCTATAAGTTGTACGTAGTTATTTTCTCTGTAGCAGCCTTTATATTAGGACTTTTCGGATTGAAAACAATTATTAGTGCCGCTATTCCGGTACTAATGTTACTCTATCCGTTAACCATCGTAATTGTACTGTTGGCATTGGGAAATAATTTGTTTGGTGGACGCCGTTGCGTATACTGCTGGACCATTGGCCTAACAATGATTTCTGCCTTGATGAGTGGTTTAGAAACAGCTGGTTGGGCACCTGATGCTATTGAAAGTTTATTCACTCAATACATTCCATTCCAAGGTGTCGGCATGGGCTGGTTGAGCTTCGCTATTCTCGGCTTTATCATAGGTCTTATCCATAAGGGTTTGGCTTCAGATACAACTAAATAAATTTATACTATTACTCGCATTCTCTTTTTCTACTTTATTGGCTAGTTCTTCTTGGAAGGATTACAGTGGAAGAAAAGGGGGATGCGAGTCTTTTATTTATAGTAATAAAATCTTTTTTCAAATAGCCTTTCCTAGTATAATATTTAATAAGAAATGAAAGATCGTTTTTAATAAGTAGAGGTAGTTATGAACGAAATCGTAAAAGGTGGTTTGTATCGTCATTTCAAGGGTATGTATTATTACGTATTAGATGTGGCTACACATTCTGAAACGGGTGAAAAATTGGTGGTATATCAAAAACTATATGATGAACGTGATTTGTATGTGCGTCCCTTAGACATGTTTTGTAGTGATGTGGATCGAGCTAAATATCCTGATGTGAAACAGCAAAAGCGCTTTCAGTTAATGAGTGGACGAGATGAATAGTATTCGATGGAGCTAATAATAGTTTGTATATGAGCTTATATAGCGGCAGATAGATAGGAGAGGACTTGTGGAACGAAAATTTTTCTTTTTTGATATCGATAATACATTGGCCGTGTGGCCTGAAGGAAAAATACCAGATAGTGCTCAATATTGTATAGATGAGTTGCAACGTCGTGGACATCTAGTTTCGATTGCAACGGGGAGAATACAAGTCGATGCCATGCGTTTTGCAGAGCAAGCTAGAATTACGAATGTAGTTGCTGATGGTGGCCATAGTATAACCATAGATGGAAAATTGGTATCTATGATTGGCATGAATCGAGATATGTGTATTCAGTATTTAGAATATTTAGAATCGAAACATATTCCATGGGCCGTAACAGACCGCAATAAATTGGGGCGCATTACACCATATAAAGAAATACTAGAATGGCATCCTGATTGGGATGTTTTTAAAACTGTGGTAGATCCAGAATTCGACTTTCACAGTGTAGAAGATTTCTATAAAATCTATGTATTTTTCAAGGATGGCGAAGAAGAGGAAAAAGATATTGAGCATATGACGCACAAGCTTATTCGGTATGGAGATGGTTGCGTCTTATATGAACCTATGGAAAAAGCATTGGGCGTTCGCAATATGATCGGACATTTCGACATAAAGCCAAATCAAGTTGTCGTTTTTGGTGATGGCTATAATGATTTGTCCATGTTTAGACCGGAATGGTTAAATATTGCCATGGGAAATGCTCGTCCGGAACTTAAATTAGAGGCCGATTATGTTACAACTGACTGTGATAAAGATGGCATTTATAATGCGTGCAAACACTTTGGTTGGATTGATTGAGGGCTAATATAAGCTTTTTTTGATTGGAAAATTTATAGAATTTTAAAGAAATTCATAGTGAAAACATGATATACTAATAAAGAGCCGCTCACGGGTTGAGCGGTTTTTCTATGTATATATAATTTGGGGAAATACTATATTTTGTGAGGGATTATCATGAATGTTAAAAGAATATTAGGCTGTGCTCTGTTGGGGGGCATGATGGTAGTAACTGCAGCGTGTGGCAATAATAGTGCAGATAAAACACTTACACCGGTTGCGCAAGCTGAAACTGTTAATAAGATGCCTAATTTTACAAATGCACCGATTGCTGATGAATATGCGATTTTTGATACAAATTATGGGCAAATTAAAATTCGCCTCTATGGTTCTAAAGCGCCGATTACCGTTAAAAACTTTGATTACCTTGTTAAAAAAGGCTTTTATAATGGAGTTACGTTCCATCGTGTTATCGATGGATTTATGATTCAAGGTGGCGACCCAACAGGCACAGGTGCAGGTGGTCCTGGTTATGAAATTCCAGATGAATTTTCTAATGACCTTCATTTCAATAAAATGGGGGTTCTTGCGATGGCAAATCGTGGACCGAACACAGGTGGTTCTCAGTTTTTTATTACCTTGGGACCTACCCCTCATCTCGATAATAAACACACCATCTTTGGCGTAGTCGTACAAGGAATGGATGTGGTTGAAAAAATTGGTAAGGTAAAAACGGATAAAAATGATAAGCCTGTTGATCCTGTGACCATTAATTCCATAACTATTGAACCGATTAAGGATGATGCTAGTAAATAAGATGGATCATGAACAATTTTTCACGTATATTGTGCGATGTGCTGATGAAAGCTTGTATTGCGGGTGGACAACGGATTTAAAAAAACGGATGGATGCTCATAATGGCGTTATTAAAGGTGGAGCTAAGTACACAAAATGTCGTAGACCGGTATATTTGGTGTATCATGAAAGCTTTCAAAGTAAACAAGAGGCACAATCGCGAGAATATGCTATTAAACATCTCAATAGAGCGCAAAAATTGCGCCTTATTGCATCAGGTGAGAACGGTGAAATAGAACGTATAAATCTATTGAAATAGGATGTACAAAACATTCAAAACGACCCTTGTTTGTGCTATAATATATTGATATGTTATGACCATGGAGGAGAAAAACATGAAACGGGTTCTAGTATCCGTAAAAAGTGTACAACGAGACATAGATGGGCAGGATACTGTGGTGGAATTAATTTCTCCAGGTACTTCGCATGAAAAGAACGGAGTCCAATATATTCGCTATGAAGAATCGAGCGTAACAGGTCTTGAAGGGGTTAAGACGACCATCAAGATTTACGAAGATTCCATTGTTCTTTTGCGTACTGGTGCTGTCAATATGCGGCATCAATACATTCGCGGTGAGAAACGCCAGTCCACATATGAAACGCCATTAGGCGATCTTCACATGGCCGTAAAAACACATGAATTAACAGTAGACTTTCACAATGGAACGGGTCGTGTTCATTTAGGATATGATATTTCCATAGAAGGTGAATGGCAATTTTATAATCAGTTAGATATAGACGTGCGGGAGGATACAGAGCATGGACATGAAGGAAATCCTGAAATCGGGGATTGAACAGGCATTACAAGATACGATTAACAGTGGTGGCTTACCAGCTGGTGAATATCCAGAAATCGTTCTCGAAGTGCCACCTCAAAAAGAATTCGGTGATTTTTCTACAAACATTGCGATGCAATCCGCTCGTGTAGCTCGTCAAAACCCTCGTGCTATTGCAGAGGCTTTGATTAGTCATATGAATTTTGATTGGCTTGAACGTGCTGAGGTTGCTGGTGCAGGTTTCATCAACTTCTTCTTGAAATCTGATATGGTGTACGACACATTGAAAGCCATTTTGAATGCTGGCGATCAATATGGTGTACAACCATTGCGTGCGCGCGACACGATTCAAGTTGAATATGTAAGTGCGAACCCAACAGGTCCTTTGCATGTAGGTCATGGACGTGGGGCTGCATACGGTAGTGCTCTTGTAAACTTGTTGCGTGCAGCAGGTTACAACGTACAATCCGAGTACTACATCAATGATGCGGGTAACCAAATCGATAACATGGCTATTTCCATTGAGTACCGTTTCCAAGAGTTGCAAGGTGCTACATTAGTATTCCCACCTAAACGCAATGAAGACGGTTCCATGCCTGAGTTTGATATTCCAGAAGGGGCTCTTGTGTTTCCTGAAAATGGTTACCGTGGTCCAGATATCATTGAAACGGCTAAAGCAATTGCTGAACGCGAAGGTTTCGATAAATTGAATGCTATGAACGAAGCTGATCGTGTAGCTTTGTTCAAAGAAGAGGGCTTGAAAGAAAAATTAGCTCGCTTAGAAGAAACATTAAGCAACTTCCGTGTTACATTCGATAATTGGTTCTCTGAACGTACAGTTCATGAAACTGATGAAATTCATCACTCCGTAGAGGCATTAAAGGCTCTTGGTAAAGTGTATGAAAAAGACGGTGCTTTGTGGTTGAAATCAACTGACTATGGCGACGATAAAGACCGCGTAGTTATCCGTGACAATGGAGTTCCTACATATTTGGCGGCGGATATCGCGTACCACCGCAATAAATATGATCGTGGCTTCAAAGAAATGATCGATATTTGGGGCGCTGACCATCACGGCTATGTATGTCGTGTTAAAGCTGCTATGGCTGCCTTTGGTTATGACCCAGATAAATTAACAGTATTGTTATTACAAATGGTAGCATTGTTCCGTGATGGACAACTCGTTAAATTGTCTAAACGTAGTGGCGATAGCGTTACATTAGATGAATTGATTGAAGAGGTTGGCGTAGATGCATCTCGTTACTTCTTCTTGATGCGTTCTCTAGATAGTCAACTTGATTTCGATATTAACTTGGCTAAATCTCGCAGCAATGATAACCCAGTGTATTATATCCAATATGCTCATGCTCGTATTCACAGCATTTACAACCAAGTGCGTGAAGCTGGCATCGCATTTGGCGATTATAGTGAAACTGATTTCACAACGCTTACAAGCGAAATGGAATTAGAATTAATTAAGAAATTAGCTGAATATCCAGAAGAGGTAGTTCAATCTGCCGAACATCGTGCACCACATCGTATTGCTCGTTACTTATACGATTTGGCAAGCATGTTCCATTCCTTCTACCGTCAAGGTCGTATCATTGGCGTAGATCCAGCGTTGCAACAAGCTCGTCTAGGATTAATCACAGCGATTGCTCTTGTACTTCGTCAAGGCTTGGGTATTTTAGGTATTTCCGCTCCGGAAAAAATGTAATAGGTGGGAGGCATCATGGCAACTAAGTATATTTTCGTAACTGGCGGCGTAGTTTCTTCCTTGGGAAAAGGGATTACAGCTGCATCTTTGGGCCGCTTATTGAAAAATCGTGGCTTTAATGTAACCATTCAAAAATTTGATCCATATATCAATATCGATCCTGGTACAATGAGTCCTTACCAACATGGCGAAGTATTTGTAACCGATGATGGTGCTGAAACAGACTTGGACTTGGGCCACTATGAACGCTTTATCGATATTAATCTTAGCAAGCGCTCCAATATTACGGCTGGTAAAGTATATTGGTCCGTTATCAATAAAGAACGTAAGGGTGACTATTTAGGTAGCACTGTACAAGTTATTCCTCACGTTACAAATGAAATTAAACAAAATGTATACCGTGTAGGGAAAGAAGATAATGCCGATGTAGTTATCACTGAAATCGGTGGTACTGTCGGCGATATTGAAAGCTTGCCATTCATGGAAGCAATTCGCCAAGTCAAAAAAGATGTAGGTCGTAACGATGTATTGTATATTCACGTTACATTGGTACCGTACATTAATGCAGCAGGTGAATTAAAAACAAAACCTACTCAACACAGCGTAAAAGAATTGCGTGGTATTGGTATTCAACCAGATATTTTGGTATGCCGCAGTGAAAAACATATTTCCGATGAAATGAAGGAAAAATTGGCATTGTTCTGTGACGTAGAACCAGCGGCCGTAATTGAAAACCAAACTTGTGACTCCATCTATGAAGTACCATTGATGATGCAAGATCAAGGCCTTGATGATATTGTTATCAAGAAATTGGGCCTTGAAGAACGCCCTTGCGATATGACTGAATGGAAAGAAATGGTTCATAAAATCTTGAATCCTAGCAAAGACATTACAGTAGCTATCGTAGGTAAATATGTAGCGTTGCACGATGCGTACCTTTCCGTAGCAGAAGCATTGAGCCATGCTGGTATCGAAACTGATACTAAGGTAAACATTCGTTGGATTGATTCTGAAGAACTTGATGATATTTCCGTAGACCCTAAAGAAGTATTCGAAGACATTGATGGTATCGTTGTTCCTGGTGGCTTTGGTTCCCGTGGCGTAGAAGGTAAAATCCGTACAATCAATTATGCTCGTGAGAACAAGGTTCCATTCCTCGGCTTATGCCTTGGCATGCAATCTGCTGTAATGGAATTTGCTCGTAACGTATGTGGCATGGAAGGTGCTACATCTAGCGAATTTGATGAAGATGCAAAATACAAAGTTATCGACTTGATGAGTGATCAAGTGGATGTAGATAAAAAAGGTGGTACAATGCGCCTTGGTATCTATCCATGTAAATTAGAAGCGGGTACAAAAGCACGTGAAGTATATGGTGAAGACCTTGTATACGAACGTCATCGTCATCGTTATGAATTCAACAATGAATACCGTCAACAATTGAGTGATGCAGGCCTTGTTATTTCTGGTACATCTCCAGATGGTCGTCTTGTTGAAAGTATCGAAGTTAAGGACCATCCATTCTTCGTTGCTACACAAGCACATCCAGAATTAAAATCTCGTCCAAATAATGCTCATCCATTATTCCGTGGTTTCGTAGATGCGATTTTGGAATTAAAAAAATAGAGAATAGAGATGGGATCCATTTTATCTATTATAGGTATCTTTATATTAGCTGCTCTCAAACTAGAGCAGTTTGTATATGGTAAATCTGGTAAAGAACAGTCTACAACAGGACATATGGCGCGGCGTGGGCTCGCTAATATAGCAGGCTTAATCGCCTTTGATTATTCTACGGTGAGTAGTAAGTCGGTTGTAGTACGTAAAAAGAAGAAAGATGCTCAGAAATGAGCATCTTTCTTCTTTTTTATTTATATCGAAAAAAGTTGGGAAAATATATCGATAAATTTAAAAATAACGCTTGCTATTTTAAATGATTAGTGTTATTATATAGACAAAGGTAGATATAGATTTGATGTAGGTACATCAAAAGAACATATAGTAATCGTTATTTAGAAATATAAAGGAGAACACAATGTCTATTATTGGTAAGAAACTCCCTGAATTTACACTTGATGCTTTCAAGAAACCTGAATTGGTAAAAGTAAGCACTGCAGACGTTTTAGGTAAATGGTCTGTATTCGTATTCTATCCAGCAGATTTTACATTTGTATGCCCTACTGAATTGGAAGACGTGCAAGAATCCTATGCAGAATTAAAAGAATTGGGTTGCGAAGTTTACTCCGTATCCACTGATTCTGAATATGTTCACAAAGCATGGTCTGATGCTTCTCCAAGCATCAATAAAATCGAATACTACATGTTGGCTGATAAAAAACATGAATTAGCTGATTTCTTTGATGTATTCGATCCTGAATCTGCTATGGCATACCGCGGTACATTCGTGGTTGACCCAGAAGGCATTATCCGCACAGCGGAAATTCACGATATGGGTATCGGCCGTTCCGCAGAAGAACTTGTTCGTAAAGTACAAGCGGCTCAATTCGTAGCTAAACATGGTGATCAAGTGTGCCCTGCACGTTGGAAACCAGGTAAAGATACATTAACACCAGGTCTTGACCTAGTAGGCAAAATCTAAGACTACTAGATAGACCAACAACCTCCTCAAATGACAATACTTGGGCACGGATCGTATCTCCAACGATACCGGTAAGCCCCATTACATGGTGAAACACTCTCCAATTCACCAATGTAAACCTCATATAACAAACTACAAACTATACGCAAAAAGACCAGTCTTCGGACTGGTCTTTTTGTCGTAGTATATCCATTTAGTATAGGTAAATACTGTTATATGTAAAACCTTTTAACAAAGTAGGAAATAAACCCTTGCATTTTTACAGTTAGTATTCTATAATGAAATTAATTCCTAGCGATGTACAAGGTTTTATACATTCGCATAGGAGGTATATAAAATGTTTGTTCAAGGGGCGCTAGCTTTTAAAAAGAAAGGCAATATACATGAGAATTTCTACAAAAGGAAGATATGCATTGATGGTTCTCATCGATCTAGCTGAGCAAGGTCAGGGAAAACCAGTGTCATTACGTTCTGTTGCAGAACGACAAGGCATATCTGAGAAATATTTAGAAGGTATTGTGGCTCGATTAGGAGCGGCCAGTTTAGTTGATAGCATTCGCGGTAAATACGGCGGCTATCGTCTATCTAAAAAACCTAGTGAATATACAATCATTGAAATTTTGATGGCTACAGAGGAATCAATGGCTATTATTTCATCTCTAGATGAAGGTGTATCTACGGATGATGTCATTAATGAACGCACCGTTGGATTCTGGGCGGGGCTACAAAATTACATTCACGATTATCTAGAAAGTGTGACCTTACAAGACGTTATTGATGGTACATACGCAAAATTAGATACAAAATATGATAATTGGGATGGCTCTATTTAAGAGGCACATAATTATATATTACATACCATTTATAGTATCCATAATATCCGAATATAAGGAGTGTTGATTATGTCTAAAATCGCAAAATCTTTTGTTGAATTAATTGGTAAAACACCATTGTTGGCAGCTACTCGTTTTGGTGAAAGCGTAGGTGCTGATGCTAATATCCTCGCTAAACTTGAATACTTTAACCCAGGTGGTTCTGTAAAGGATCGTATCGCTGCTGCTATTATTCAAGCTGCTGTTGCGTCTGGCGAATTGCAACCAGGTGGTACTATTGTAGAAGCTACATCTGGTAATACAGGTATTGGTTTATCCGCTGTAGGTGCTGCGCTTGGTTACAAGGTTGTTATTGTAATGCCTGAAACAATGTCCATCGAACGTCGTAAATTGATGCTTGGCTATGGTGCACAACTCGTGTTAACTGATGGTTCACTTGGTATGAAAGGCGCGATTGCAAAAGCAAAAGAAATCGTAACAGCCACTGCTGGTGCTGTAGAAGCAGGCCAATTCGTAAACCAAGCTAACCCTGCAATTCATTACAAAACCACAGGTCCTGAAATCTGGGGCGATACAGATGGTGCTGTAGATATCTTCGTAGCTGGTGTTGGTACAGGTGGTACATTAACTGGTACAGGTCGTTTCTTGAAAGAACAAAATCCTGATGTTAAGGTTGTAGCTGTAGAACCTAAAGATTCTTCTGTATTATCTAACGGTAAACCAGGTCCTCATAAAATCCAAGGTTTAGGTGCAGGTTTTATTCCTGAAACATTGGATACTAAAATTTATGATGAAGTTATCCAAGTTGCTAATGAAGATGCTTTCAAAACAGCACAAGACTTTGGTCATACACAAGGTATCTTGGTTGGTATTTCCTCCGGTGCTGCATTGTGGGCCGCTGCAGAATTGGCAAAACGTCCTGAAAACAAAGGTAAGAATATCGTAGTTATTCTTCCAGATACAGGTGAACGTTACTTGTCCACTGCATTATTCCCAGAAGAATAATAAATATTTAAACATAATATTACTAGCAAAGGCGTCCTAGTTGATTAGGACGCCTTTATTAGTTGGTATTTGTGCTGACAATCTAAAAGGTGGTAATAGCATCTATATGTGATGCTGTTACCACCTTTTTACGTTATGAAATAGGTTTTCAAATCAGGATAGATTATCTACCGTTTTTAACAATAGAATCCATCCAGTTAAATAGATCTTGTAAATCGTAATCGCCAGCGTGATCCACACCAAATGGTGTAGCCATGTCTACACTATATCCAAGATTTTGTGCACGAGTGCCTACAATCAATGGAATAGCAACAGATGTATTGCTGTCTGCTGTACCATAGCGAATTCGATAATATTTAGCGTTTGTTGCGCTAGGAGAACCAAGATAGTTCATAGGGTTCATCATAGTAACGATCTTAGCGTTTTCTACATATACATCATTATTAGGCGTTGTATCATGTAGTGCTGCGGTAATCGTGAAGTGATTAGTATCGCTAGTACTTGTACCGAATAAACTATTTTCACCAGAGTCGTTAAATCTAGAGTCAAATGCACCTGGTGCCTTAGAACGACTAGTAAAGCTATTATAAGCGTCCCAATCAATATCTTTCACCATGCCTGTATTCTTATCTAAAACAAGGAAGGAATAGCGAGATACATCAGTACCATTAGATTTAGCTTTATTAGCGGCATCGATAATGAACGATTTCACATATTGCTTGAATGTGCCATTACCTTTCTTATCGAGTTTTAAAATGACGCCCGTTCTATCGCGTAATTGTAAGTTATTTACATAGTCAGGGAAGTGGCTCTTAAGTAAATCTGAGTATGCTACATCATCACTAGTTAAGTTCACACGTTGTACACTACGTTGCATTGGCGCTGGTGCACCGCCTATATTCGCTTGAGGCAATTCACCTTGTCTCATAGTCACTTTATTAAATGATGTGATGCCGTTATAGCTCCATTCGTAAGCCATATCTGCCGCATCTAGGTTGGTAATCGGTGCGTAAGCAGAGGATGCATATACATCGGTAGATGCAGTAGCAGCGCCAAGAGCCTGTAGATATGGTTGGTAATCAGCTGTATTACCCGTTGCACCTTGTAATAAGGAAACGGCACCGCCTGCGCTAGTACCATTTGTAATAATGCGTTTTGCATTACCTGGCATAGTCGCATCATTAGCGTGTAAATAAGCTGTAGCCGCTTGTAAGTCTACAATGACTGCTGGTGCTTTGCCGATGAAATTACCATCGGATGCTTTATTTGTACGGCCCCGTGTAGCAGGGGACGCAACAACATAACCTCTAGATAATGCATAGAGAGCACTATTTGGTTTATTATTTTCTACCTTTGGTGCCATAGGTTGGCTTGGCATGTAGCCACCAACATTATTTGGCATAAAGATTGGTGCTGTTTGTGTATTATAACCATTTACAGTGCCATTATTGAAATACTCTTCAGGTATGTAAATGTTCATGTACTGCTGATCAATATCGATAGGATTTGATACATATGGGATATATTCAAACGCGCGATATTTAATCTCTTTATTATCCACCGTACCTGTCATTGACTCGTAATTATTGATGTCAAAGGTGAGGGTAATCTTTGCAGATGTATCAGCTTGTAATGGTGGATCAATTGGTTGTGAAAGTATATTCTTTTCACCAGCTACAGTAGAACCTTTTATAGATGCCTGATTGCGTTCATTAACATAAGATTCAGGCAACTTAGGCTCTTGAGCTTGTTTTGCTTCCGCTTCTGCGCGAGCTTTTGCTTCGGCCTGAGCCTTAGCCTCCGCCTCGGCTTTAGCCTTTGCTTCTTGTTCTGCTTTAGCTTGTTCTGCTGCAATACGCTCTTGTTCCGCTTTAATAGCCGCTTGGCGCTGAGCTTCAGCTTGGGCTTTTGCAGCAGCTTCTGCAGCTGCTTTCGCCTCAGCTGCTTCTAAACGGGCTTTTTCTGCATCCGCCTCAGCCTGCTCTGCAGCGATACGTTCTTGTTCCGCTTTAATAGCCGCTTGGCGTTGAGCTTCAGCTTGTTGAGCAGCGATGCGTTCTTGCTCCGCTCGAATAGCTGCTTGGCGTTGAGCTTCGGCTTGTTGAGCAGCGATGCGTTCTTGCTCCGCTCTAATAGCCGCTTGGCGTTGAGCTTCGGCTTGTTGAGCAGCGATGCGTTCTTGCTCCGCTCTAATAGCGGCTTGGCGTTGAGCTTCAGCTTGTTGAGCAGCGATGCGTTCTTGCTCCGCTCTAATAGCCGCTTGGCGTTGAATCTCGGCTTGTTGAGCAGCAATACGATCCTGTTCTGCTTTAATAGCAGCTTGACGTTGAGCCTCTTGTTGTTGAGCTAATAATGCCGCTTGACGCTGTGCTTCTGCTGCTCGTTCTGCAGCCATTTGGCGTACAGCTTGTGCTTGTTCACTGCTTTGCTGTTGCATTGCTTCTTGTTTTGCCGTTTGTTCTTCAGCTAATTTAGCTAGACGTTCACGTTCAGCACGTTGTAGATCACGAATGGTTAATGTCCGTTTTGCTACAACTGCTTTAGTCGTTGTCGTGTTGGCCACTGCCATTGGTGTAGTAGATTGTTCTTGTATAACAATAGGGGTGCGTTGCACTTGTGTCGTTTGTATTTGTTGCTTGCCATCAACTTCTTTTTGGATAGTAACAGGTTCCGTTTTGCGCTGTACATTAATTAAGCTATGCATTGCCAATGTTGGCTCCATAACTGTATTATTTTGCTTATTAACAACATATTGTGGTTGTGGAATAGCTCTGTATTGCTCAGTTAGAGCCTTCGCAGTATCTGGAACCGGTACCGGACGCACACGAGGAATCAATGGTGTTACCTTAGGAGCTGATTGCATTGTAGCACCTTGCTGTATAACTGGTTGTGTTTGTACAGCAGGCGCTGCTGCTGGTTGAGGAGTAATCACTATTGCTTGTGTAGTTGGTACCGTAGGCTGATTGTCCATTGGTCGTACAACTGGAGTACTTACATTGCTAGTAGCTTCAGTTGTTGATTCAGTGGTAGTCTTTGAACCTACTAAATCATTCATGTTGAGCGCAGGAGCCGCGTGAGCAACGCCACCCAATGCTGCTGCTGCAAAAAATGCGGCAGTAACCTTACGTTTTTTTGATGATTTCATGAATTATTCTCCGAACTAAATTTCAAATAATAATTTATAATTTTAAAAATTATTTATATTTATATAGTTTATCATAAATATGGTTAATTGTACAATTTTCATCAATATAGAGTATGTCTATAGAAATTATAGTTGTCATAATTCACAAATTTAGAACTAAATATAAATTTGTATATGATATAGACTTGAGTAGATCCTTATATCAATCAGTTTTGGCGGTATTTATCATTCGATTATAATGAAATGAAATATTTCAAGTTACACATATTTTATGAAGAAAATCTTATTTTATGAATGTATGATGGTTATATAATTACTTATATCGAATTATAAAAATTGATGTTATTGGATGGAATACATGACTATACCTAGCATTATTGCTATAAAAACTTATGAAATGATTGTGAAGATGTGATATAAATCACTTTCAACTATATCGAAAATTTTATATACTTTGTTCATCGAAAAAATTAGTTTTTTCAATATAGATTGAGTTAGTAAATAGATGATTAGAGAACATGAGAGAAATAAATCATCTAAATGTTGAGGGAATAAATGAATAAAGTATTTAAAGTAATTTGGAATAAGTCTAAGAATTGTTATGTAGTCGTTTCTGAATTCGCAAAAAATAATAGTGGTAAGAAGAAAATTGTAGCAGCCGGTATTTTCGCTGCATTAGCAATGACAAATGCTAGCGTATCTTTGGCGGCGAATGAGGTGGCAACTAGCCTTAATCCTACATCTGTAGGGTATGGGTCTAACGCGTCTGTTAATGGTGCTTGGGCCGTTGGTTTAGGCAAGGATGTAAAGGTAAATACAAATAGTAGTGTGGGCATTGGTTATAATGCAAATGCAGCTACTGAGGAAAGCGTTGCTATAGGTAAAGATTCCTTAGCGCAAGGGAATACTACGATTGCTATTGGTACGAATGCAAAGGTTAAAAATAGTAAACAAGGTATTGCCATTGGGGCAGGCAGAAAAGATACGGAAGGTGCCATTGTCGAAGGTGATCAAAGTATAGCCATTGGTGGTAATACAAAGGCTATTGGCGATGCGTCTGTAGTTATCGGTGGTGATGATACAGATAAAGCAAATGCCCAATCCGTTGTATATACAGATATCAATAGCGGTAGAGTTGCTACTTCAAATCTACAAGGTGCAGTTAAGCAATTAACAGGCTTTGACTTAGCCAATCCCCGTTGGCCTACGGCAACGTCCGGTCATGCGGGCATTACACTAGGCATGAAAGGTCAATCCGGTAATGCAAGCATTGCTATTGGCACAGGCGCTAATGCGAAAGATCGTATTGATGGTTCATTAACGGGTGTCAATACGAGAAATGCTAATACAGATGTAACAAATGCTGTTGCAATTGGTACAGGTGCTAAGGCTAATCGTGATAACTCTGTTGCTTTAGGTGGTGGTTCCACTACGGATAATGCGGGCACTAAACAAACTAGCTACACATTACCAAATGGTATTACAGCTTCTTGGGCTGGTGGTGATAAAACACTTCCAGGCGACGTGGTGTCATTCGGTTCTGCTGGTTATGAACGTCAATTAAAAAATGTGGCACCAGGTGAGGTAAGCGCTACCTCTACTGATGCTATCAATGGATCCCAACTTAGTGCTATTGTTGATCAAATTGCCTATAAATATGTGTCGGTTAAATCTAATGATGCTGGTAATATTGATAATACAGGTGCTAAGGCTAATAATTCTATTGCTATTGGACCTAATGCATCTACCATTGCGAGTGCTGAGAAATCTGTAGTTATTGGTGATGGTAGTCGTGCATTAACTGCTAATGGTGTTGCTATAGGTTCTAATTCCGTAGCCGATATTGTAGCTGGTGTGAAAGGTTACGATCCGGCAGATGGTCGTACAGATAATATTGGTGTTATGCATGGGGCAACACAAACATCTAAGCTGGCTGCTGTTTCTGTAGGTGCTGCTAACCAAACTCGTCAAATCGTATACGTAGCGGCAGGTACGGCTGATACAGATGCGGTGAATGTAGCGCAGTTGAAGAGTGTAAATCTTGCTTTCACAGGCGATTCTGGCAGTGGTGATGTTAACTTGGCTGAAAGTAAACTTGCAGTCAATGGCGATAATACATATATTGCAACCTCTGCTAATGGTAAAAAAATTACAATTACAGGTAAGAAACAAGATATTACCGTAGCAAATGGTACAGCTACGGCAACGGCAGGTATGGCTGACGCGGCTAATGTGGCCGATGCGATTAATACTGCTATTGACCAAAACAAATACAGTTGGAATCTATCTGCCAATGGTGAAAGCACACCTGCCACTGTTGAAAAAGGTAGTACTGTAGATTTCTCTGGTGATGATAATATTACTGTTGCTAGAAATAATAACAATATTTCTGTAGCGTTGAAAAAAGATTTGTCCTCTTTGAATAGTGCATCCTTTACTAATACAGCAGGTAATTCTACTGTAACAATTGATGGCAACACAGGTATCAATGCAGGTAATTTGAAGGTTACTAATGTAGCTGATGGTGTTGCAGATAAAGATGCTGTTAACGTATCTCAATTGAAACAATTAGCTGATAAGGTAGATACTAATAAGGATAATATTGCTACCAATACAGCTAATATTGCAAAAAATACAGAAGCAATTGGTCGCAAGATTTCCTTAGGTGGCAATACAGGTTCTACAACAGAGAAATCCTTGAGCACAGGCGATGTTACATTCAATATTAAAGGTGAAAATGGGCTTACCACAGTAGCTAGCGGTAATGATGTAACCATTAGATTGGATGATTCTATTACCAATAGAATTAACAATGTAGCCAATACGGATTTGAGTAATCTAACTGACGCGGGTAAACAACAAGTAAAAGGCTTATCTGCATGGAATATAACTTCCCCTGGTAGTACTGTTGAAAGTGTACAAGGTGGTGACACTGTAAGATTCCAAGCAGGAGATAATCTTGTTCTTGATCAAGATAAGACGACTTTTACCTATTCTTTGAGTAAGGACGTGAAAGGTCTTAATAGCATCACTGTAGGCAGTGCTAATGGCCCATCTACAAAGATTACAGATGCGGGTACAATGGTGCGCGATGCCGCGGGCAATACGACGCTTATTAGCGGCACGGGCATGACATTCATTCCAGCTGATCGCTCCGCGGATCCTGTTTCGTTAACTGCTACTGGTCTAGTCAATGGGGGCCATCAAATTCATGGTGTAGCACCTGGTACAGCTGATTCTGATGCAGTAAACGTAGCACAGTTGAAAGCAAGTCAATTGGATGTGCGCGATTCTATTAATCGTATTGGCACTGAAACACAACGCGTTGGCGCTCATGCAGCAGCTATGGCCGCGTTGAAGCCAATTCAATATGACCCATTGGAACCAACGCAAATTATGGCTGGTATCGGTAATTATCGCGGTGAAACAGCGGGCGCACTAGGTATTGCACATTACAAAACTGAAGATACAATGTTCAATGTAGGTGTAACACTTGGCTCTAATCATAATATGATCAACGCTGGTGTCACTCATAAATTTGGTGGTAGTCGTGAACGAAAGGATGCCATTCCTGAACGCTACAAAGCTGGCCCAATTAGTTCTATCTATGTAATGCAAGATGAAGTTACTCAATTGCGTTCTGAAAATGAACAACAAAAATCCAAGCTTGATGCGCAACAACTTAAGATAGATCAACAACAATCTGAAATTAATGACTTAAAAGCGATGGTAAGCCAATTGCTTACTAAATTGTCTTAATTGTTAGAACTATTTTATATAGTAGAGTGTAACTGAATTAGAGAGACTGTTCGGTTTATAGTTAATGAATAACTAAAAAACTCCCTATGTCACTAACTGACATAGGGAGTTTTACTATATGGGTTATTTTTTGAGTTTTGGTTTTACTATTGCTAAGATAATGCAAGCTATAACGGAACCGATTGCAATGGATGCAAGGTAAAGAAGTGGATTACCGATTGTTGGCACTACGAAGATACCACCGTGAGGTGCACGTAATGTACATTCAAAGAACATGGATAATGCACCAGCTGTACCAGCACCGATGATGCAAGAAGGCAATACGCGGATAGGATCAGCTGCGGCAAATGGGATGGCACCTTCTGTGATGAAGGAAAGGCCCATGATGTAATTTGTAATACCAGATTTACGTTCTGCTTCTGTGAAGCGGCTAGGGAAGAATGTTGTGCAAAGGGCAATCGCTAATGGAGGAACCATACCACCAGCCATAACAGCGGCCATGATACCATATTCGCCAGTCGCAAGAGCACCTGTGCCGATAACATAGGCTGCTTTGTTTACAGGACCACCCATATCAACAGACATCATAGCACCGAATACAAGGCCTAATAATACGCGACTAGTAGTACCCATTGTTTGCAAGGAATTCATAAGCCATTCGTTCAAGGCGGATACTGGTGGATTGATGATAAATGTAATAGCAATACCGATGAATAATACGCCCAATACAGGATAGAAGAGAACTGGTTTTGTCCCTTCTAACGCTTGAGGTAATCCAGATACGAGTTTCTTAACTAACAGTACTAAGTAACCTGCTGCAAAGCCCGCAATCAAGGCACCGAGAAAACCGGAACCACCTTGGTTTGCCAATAAGCCACCAACGAAACCAGCTACAAGACCTGGACGGTCTGCAATACTCATAGCGATGTAACCAGCTAGAACCGGTAACATAAATCCGAAGGAAGCACCGCCGATTTTCATTAGGAATGCAGATAATGGTGTACCAGAACCAAAGTTTTTAGCATTAGCTGGATCAAATGTGTCAAATAGGAATGCGAGAGCGATTAGGATACCGCCGCCGATAACGAATGGCAACATGTGAGATACGCCATTCATCAAATGCTTGTAGATTTGACGACCGAAACTATCCGCCGCATCAATGGAAGAGGCAGCACTGTCTTTGTCCGATTGGGATGCATGATATACCGGTGCTGTACCAGACATAGCTTCACGCAATAATTCCTCTGCTTTATTAATGCCGTTTGCCACCTTAGTTTGAATCATTGGCTTGCCATCAAAACGAGCCATTTCCACTTGGCGGTCAGAAGCGACGATGATGCATTTTGCATGTTCAATTTCTTCAGCTGTGAGTGCATCCTTAATGCCAGAGGCACCATTTTTTTCTACCTTTAAAGAGATGCCCATTTCCTTAGCTTTACGTTCCAAGGATTCTGCAGCCATGTATGTATGAGCAATGCCAGTAGGGCAGCCTGTAACAGCTAATACTTCGTAATGTGGATTATCTACAGATACCTTAGGAACCACTTTTTCGATAGCCTCTGTAGCTTTTGCTTCGATAGCATCGGTAATGCTTGGTGCTTTTTCATCTTCCGTCTTGATATAGCCTTCTACAGATGGATCAAAGTTGCCATCTTCTTTTGCCGTGATAAGCTCTAGAAAGCGGTCTACTGTAGCAGCTTGGATGAGAGCATTTTTGAAGTCTGGATCGATTACCATAGTTGCTAATTTGCTCAATACCTCTACATGAGTATCAGCTGCGCCTTCTGGGGCTGCAATCATAAAGAATAGGCGAGATGGTTGTCCATCGAGGGCATCGAAATCAACACCATTAGGAACGACCATGGCAGCAAGACCAGCTTCTTTTACGCCTGCTGATTTAGCATGTGGTGTGGCGATACCATCACCAAGGCCAGTGGAACCGGATTCTTCACGAGCGAAAACAGCTTTTAAGTATTCTGCCTTGTCAGATAAGTTACCGCTTTTATCCATTAAGTCACCTAAGGTGTAAATGGCATTTGCTTTATCAGTTGGTGCTGCGTTCAGCAGGATTGATTGGGGCTTTAATAAATCAGTAATCTTCATGTGTGTACTCCTTACTGTACATATATAATGAATAATAAAATTAACAAATTGTGTTGAGCAAGGTGAGAACCTCATCCTTAGTGGCTAGGTTTTCCGAAAAGGCCGAAGCAGAGCCTGTAGCGATGCCCCAATAGAGGGCTTGTTGTAAATCTTGGGTATTGAGGTATCCCGTCATGAAACCGGCTACCATAGAGTCGCCAGCACCGACGGAGTTGATAAGGGTTCCTTTAGGCGCAGGACTTGTATAGACTGTGCCATCAGCAGATACCAAGATAGCGCCATCGCCAGCCATAGAGATGAGCACATGTTGTGCCCCTTTGGCTTGTAATTCCTTAGCGGCAGCTACTAAATCATCCTTTGTAGACAATGTACGTCCGAAAATTTCGCTTAGTTCGTGATTGTTTGGTTTGATTAAAAATGGTTTGTATGGCAATACACGGGTTAATAAATCTTTAGTTGCGTCTACGACGATACGAATATGTTTATGGGCTAAGCGCTCCATAATGATTTCGTACATATCACTTGGTAGGCTAGACGGAATGCTGCCTGCCAAGATCAATGTATCTTGATCTGTTAATGCATCGAGTTGGGCATATAGGGCATGGAGTTCATCATCTGCGATGATAGGACCACGACCGTTGATTTCCGTTTCTTCATCGGATGCTTTTACCTTAACGTTGATGCGGGTCAAACCTTCTTTGAGGCGGATGAAACTTTCACGAACGCCAAATTCATTGAGTTGCCGCACGATTTCGTCACCTGTAAAACCAGCGATAAATCCAAGTGCCGTCGTATCCATACCTAGGTTATTGAGTACGATTGACACATTGATGCCCTTGCCACCACCAAGCACATATTCTTGTTCCGTACGATTGATAGTGCCAGTGTTTAAGTGGTCTAAGCGAACGATATAATCCAATGCAGGATTGAAAGTAATCGTATAAATCATAAGTTTTCCTCTATGTTTCGTAAAAATAGAATGTATTAATGGATTTGTTGTTCCTTGCGTCGTAAGCGATACCAGTAGATAAGTGGTACTAAGTATAAGAAAAACGCAAAGGGCACGTAACCGGCAGGCGAGACATCCATCATAATGACCGGTACGAGCGCCGCAATATTCCAGGGCTGTAAGGCTGCAATTAGGATGCCGCTATTTTCAAAGTCTAGCATAACGTCTTCGTCATGAATGCGTTCCTTTGCATAGGTGGTACGCATAATCGAATGTGTCATGATTACCGCAATTGCTTGACTACAACCAAGAGCACCTGTAATAAATGCAATTAGTGCATTTGACGCAAAGAGTTTGGCACGACCTGATACGTGTTGTAAAAGGCTGCGAATATCATTCCAAAAACCAACGCCTTCGAGCATGCCGGAAATGGAACAAGCCATGAATATAGATAGGGTTGGTATCCACATCGTTTGTAGCCCCCCGCCGTGGATAATATCCGATAGCGGATTATAATCCGGCAGATGGAAACCGAATACGGTAAATTGCAACATATCCATTATTGTATAGTTTTGATGGATAACTGCGAGGATGGCTGCCGCCAGTGCACTAATCCCAATAGGCCAGCGTATAGAGAGCTTTGTTGGTAACAAACCAATAACGATAAGAACTGGTATCCATAATGTCCAATGGATATTGAAAACGAAATGAATTGTATCCGGTAGATAACTGTTAGTGTAGTCTAGTGGGAACCATAGGGATAAGAGTAGATACAATATACAGCTGATGATGAGAGCAGGTATGCTATCTTTCAACATGATTGGTATATTGCTATTAACTTTGGTGTGCGTTAGAGTCGCTACGAGAGAGGCGCTAGAGGATAGAGGTGAGTTTCTATCGCCTAAATAGGCGCCTGCCATAATGGCACCTGCTACAATATCAATAGGTATATTACCGGCTTTGGCAATTGTAATTAGTACAATACCGATGGTGCCCACTGTTCCTAGCGATGTACCTAGTAACATACTCACGCAGGATGTAATTAAAAATGCGCAGATTATGAAAAGATTTGGATTAATCAATTCAATACCAGACGCAATAATCATGGGAATAATCCCTGATGCTTGCCACATGGCTATGAGCCAGCCGATAAGCAAAAAGATTTGCATAACCACGATTGAGGTTTTAGCACTCGTCCAGGACATGCGGAGTAATTCTTTTGGATCATATCCTTGTCGATATAGAGCGTAAGCGAAGCACAACCATACGAGGATTAATGCGTAGCCGATGGGGACACTAAACATGACAGAGGCCAGAATAATGATGATAGAAACGATTAATGATATTAATAGTCCTATATTATTTGGCATCATGGTGCGCCCTTGTTTATATTTTAGGTATGTCTGTAATAGTAATTGTAACCACTTCATATTATTCGATAGGAAGTTCTGTTTCGAATACTTCCTCAGCAGGGCCCGTCATAAGAACCGTGCCATCCTCCAAATAACTGATGTGTAATGTGCCAAGATATAATTCTACATCGACCTCGCGTCCTGTAAGACCTTTCTCGTGGGACATCACAGCAGATGCGCAGGAACCTGTACCACAAGCAAGCGTGGCGCCGGCACCGCGTTCCCAAGTACGGACCTTAATATGGTGGTCGTTTACGACCTCGATATAGTTCACATTTGTATTGGATGGGAATGCATCGTGTTTTTCAAGAATTGGACCTTGTGTTGTAACCGGTGCTTTCGTGATGTCATCCACAAAAACTTCTGTATGCGGTACACCGAGAAGAACGGAACTTACCGTTACTGTTTCGCCGTTTACATTGAGGTCTACATCGATGACCTTATCCATGGTTACATTCATGGGAATGTCCTTACTGTTAAAGAAAGGTTTACCCATGTCTACTGTCACTTGTGTAACAATGCCGTTTTCGATGGTCAATGTTGGTTTCATGACGCCTGCTAATGTTTCAATGGTGAAAGTATCTTTTGTAATTTCACCGTGTTCATAGGCATATTTGGCAAAGCAACGAATGCCGTTACCGCACATTTCTGCTTCGCTGCCGTCTGAGTTGATGATGCGCATGCGTACATCGCATGTATTAGATGGTACAACGATTACAAGACCATCGGCGCCGATTCCTGTGCGTCGATTGCAGAGGCGAATCGCAAGATCCGTGTAATCTTTATTGGCCCCTTGTGGGTCAGAAAAGAGGATAAAATCGTTGCCGAGGCCATGCATTTTTGTTAATTTCATACATACTCCTATTCATTATCGCACTAGATAAATGCGACTATTCCTTACAATAGAGTAGACTTTCACTATGATACTCGTGAAAGCCTACGGTTAACTATATATAATATAACATTATATCACAGAATAGGGTCTCTCTTTATTGTTCAATGTAAAAATGTTAAAATATAATGTAATGTAGTTTATCGGATATAGAAAGAGGAACACACATGCGAATTCAAGGGATTTCTGGATCTCGAGGCGTTGCTGTTGGCAATGTGTACAAATATATACAAGAAGAAATCGTGATACCGGATTATGAGGTAACTGAGGACCAAGTAGAGGCTGAAATTGCCAAGTTTGCTAGCGCTATGGCCGCGACTCTTAAACAATTAGATACGATTCGTCAAAAAGCATTGGTTGATATGGGGGCAGATGAGGCTGCTATTTTTGAAGCGCACATGCAAATTGCGCAAGACCCATCCTTGTCTGATGGTATCAAGTCCCTTGTAGAAAATTCAAAGATGAACGTCGTAGCTGCTACGGCGCAAACGATAGAAACCTTTGCGGCTATTTTCATCGGCATGGATGATCCATATATGCGTGAACGTGGTGCGGATATTAAAGATATTGGCGATCGTTTGATGCGTAACATGCTTGGAATGAACCCTCGTGGCTTATCTCATATTTCCGGTGAGGTTATCATCGTGGCCCACGATTTGGCTCCATCTGATACAGCTTCACTAGATAAAAATGTTGTAAAAGGTATCGTCACAGCTGCTGGTGGTCCTACATCTCATGCGGCTATCATGGCGCGTACCTTAGAAATTCCTGCCGTTATGGGCGTTGGTGATATTGAAAGCTTTACTGATGATGTGCGTGCTGTTGTACTTGGCACTGATGGTGAGGTCATTACGGAACCATCCGATGAAGAATGGGAACGTTATACAAAAGAAGCAGCAGATTTCCAAGACGAGTTGAAACGCTTAAAGGACTCTGCTAATTTAGAAGCCGTTACAAAAGATGGCCACCATGT
Organism: uncultured Veillonella sp.; assembly: GCA_934202095.1. GTDB lineage: Bacteria > Bacillota > Negativicutes > Veillonellales > Veillonellaceae > Veillonella. The sequence goes on along the minus strand of CAKPXN010000015.1, from coordinate 7,495 downwards.
TGATTTATTCGGTAATATTGGTAAATCCAAGGATGCGGACCATGCGTTGACCATGGGGGCTCAAGGTATTGGTTTATATCGGACCGAATTCCTTTACATGGAAAATGATGAATTGCCAACCGAAGATGTGCAATTTGAACAATATAAACAAGTAGCAGAGAGTATGAAGGGCCAACCTGTCATCATCCGCACCATGGATATCGGTGGTGATAAGGAATTAAAATGTTTAGACTTACCTGAAGAAATGAATCCATTCCTCGGGTATCGTGCCATTCGTATTTCTTTGAACCGTCCGGACATTTTTAAGGTTCAATTACGTGCTCTTCTTCGAGCTAGTGCGTTTGGGGACATTCACATTATGTATCCTATGATTGCATCTGTAGAAGAGGTTAAAGCGGCAAATGCTATGCTCGACGAATGCAAGGAAGAATTGGTTGCTGAAGGTGTAGCTTTCAATAAAGACATCAAAGTAGGTATCATGATTGAGGTACCAGCGGCAGCTGTTATTTCTCCGATTTTGGCAAAATATGTGGATTTCTTTAGTATTGGTACCAATGATCTTTGTCAATATACATTGGCCGTAGACCGTATGAATGAGGCCATCGGCAATTTATACCAACCATTGCATCCAGCTGTATTGCGCCTTATCAAACATGTGATTGATGCGAGTCACGAACAAGGTAAATTTACCGGTATGTGTGGTGAGTTAGCTGGTGATCCAGTTGCAACTATGATTTTATTGGGCTTAGGACTTGATGAATTCTCCATGACTGCGTCGTCCATTCCATTGATTAAAAATATTTTGCGTTCTGTTACAAAAGCAGAATGTGAAGCATTTGCTCAAAAAGCATTGACTATGGATACAGCAGAAGAAATTACAGCCTATGCAAAATCATTGCTCGCTGAAAAAGGGTTGGCATAGACCATAGCTTTCATAAAAACAAACTTGAATTTGATAGGGGTAAACTGATACAATACCTATATTAATAGCAAAGATGTTAGGCGTATTTGTGCGCTCCGTAGAAAGAGGTAACTCATGAAAGAAGTAACAGTAGAAATTACAAACGAATCTGGTTTACACGCGCGTCCTGCAACAGCATTTACACAATTGGCTGCAAAATTCGCATCCAAATTGACAATCGCTGCAAATGGTAAAACAGCAGATGCTAAATCCATTTTGACTGTTTTGACATTGGGTGCAACAAAAGGTACATCCGTAGTATTGACTGCTGATGGTGCCGATGAAGATGATGCATTAGCAGCACTTAGCGAGTTCTTAACAACTAACCACGACTAATACGCAAAAGAGGCAATACCCTATTCATTAGGATATTGCCTCTTTTTATTTTCCCATATTGGCAAAGCGCTCTACAGCAACTGTAAAGTCATTAATTGTTTTATCTACATCACCATGTTGTATACCATCGCGTACACAATGGTTGATATGTCCTTCGAGGACCACTTGGCCAACCTTATGCAACGCGGATTTGGCTGCATTGATTTGGGCTAGTACATCTTCACAAGGAATGTCTTCTTCAATCATTCGATCAATAGCTTGCACTTGACCTAAAATTTTACGCAATCGACGATGTAGATTGTCTGAATCCATACACTGTTTCATAATACTCCTCCAATTTGGGCATGCTTCATCATCTTATCTATTATACGACAATATGGTTAACAAATACAATATGTAGAGGTATGCTAAAAATAGATAACTTATGATACAATACAATCAATATATAATAGTTGTATTATAATCGTGTTATTTGTGAAAGTTTGTCTACTTAGAAATCTGCTGTACAGTAGATATAGGTGAATCTATGTTTATATTTCGAATAGTGCGCCGATTAGTTTTTATCATTTGTATAGTGATAGGTGCCATATATGTGTATGATACATATCAAAGCTATCAAGGAACAAATCGCGTCAGTAAGGCTCATACAACTGTAGAACAGACAATTGAAGAAAATGAAGATACATTAAGTCGATGGGAACGCATTTATCGTGTTTTTACTTTTAAAGAAAAGGTTGAAGCTGCGCTTCATCAACGTGTGCCACAAGATAAATGGGTGAAGTCTGAGAGTATTCCTGATAATGCGAAACGCGCTCTTGTGGCTATTGAAGATAAGCGCTATTACAAACATGGTGCCATCGATGTGCTCGGCGTAACGCGTGCCTTTTATGTTAATAGTGTAGCAGGAGAAACAGTTGAGGGCGGTAGTACAATTACTCAACAATTGGTAAAAAATCTATTTTTATCATCTAAGCGGACGATGACGCGTAAAGCGGAGGAAGCCATTCTTGCGGTAGAGATGGAGCATTACTATACAAAAGATGAGATTTTAACCATGTATTTGAACACGGTCTATTATGGACATAATTATTATGGTATAAAAGAAGCGTCCGAAGGGTACTTTGGTACTAGCCCTAGTCGGTTGACCTTAGGCCAATGTGCTATGTTAGCTGCTCTGCCCAATGCACCAACCTATTTGGACCCGTATGAAAATTACAAGGGTGCAAAAGCGCGTCAAAAATTAGTTCTCGTTCAAATGGTAGATCAAGGTATGATATCTCAAGCTGAGGCAGACTATGCATATGAGCAAGATCTTGGTATAGAATAATATATATTTTAATATTACAATATATACAAAACAATCATGGTGCTATAAGTACTCGCATCATGATTGTTTTTATTTATATATCGTTCGTATACGAAATATATTATATAAATGAATAAAATTTCTGCTTGCATTTATAAATATGCAGTGATATACTAACACCTGTAGTCGATAAGACATGAAGAATTCATAATGAATTCGTAGTATAATAAATGGTATGATTCATACTTAGTATAATTTAGTTTATGAGGTGTTATCATGGGTAAAGCAAATAAAGTAGTACTCGCATATTCTGGTGGTTTAGACACATCCGTTATCATTCCTTGGTTAAAAGAAAATTATGGCGCTGAAGTTATCGCCGTATGTGTAGACTTGGGTCAACCTGAGGATTATGATGCAGTTGAGAAAAAAGCAATCAAATCTGGTGCTTCTAAAGCGTACATTGTGGACGCTAAAGAAGAGTTCGTAAAAGATTATGTATGGCCAACAGTAAAAGCTGGTGCAGTTTATGAAGGTAAATATTTATTAGGTACATCCTTCGCTAGACCTTTGATCGGTAAAATCCTCGTAGATATTGCTAAAAAAGAAGGCGCTGATGCAATTGCTCACGGTGCGACTGGTAAAGGTAATGACCAAGTTCGTTTTGAACTCGCTATCAAAGCATTGGCTCCTAATATGAAAATTATCGCTCCTTGGAGAGAATGGGATTTGAAATCCAGAACAGACTGCATGGAATATGCTGCTAAACACGATATTCCAGTTGTAGCTACAAAATCCCATCCATATTCTATGGACCAAAACGTATGGCATTTGTCCCATGAAGGCGGCGATCTTGAAAATCCAGCAAATGCTCCTAAAGATGATGTGTACTTGGTAACACATACTCCTGAACAAGCTCCAGATGAAGCTGGTTATGTAACTGTATCCTTCAAAGATGGCGTACCTGTAGCAGTAGATGGCCAAGAAGGTACTCCATTACAATTGTTAGAAAAACTCAACGAAATTGGCGCACACTATGGTGTAGGTGTTGTAGATATCGTTGAAAATAGATTGGTAGGCATGAAATCCCGTGGCGTTTATGAAAACCCAGGCGGTTCCATCATCATGTATGCTCATAGAGAACTTGAATACCTTTGCCTCGACAGAGCTACATACCACTACAAAGAACTCATTGCTAACAAATACGCTGAACTCGTATACGATGGCATGTGGTTCGCACCATTGATGAACGCTTTGCAAGCATTCGTTGATGAAACTCAAAAAACTGTAACTGGTGAAGTAAAACTTAAATTGTACAAAGGCAATATTATCTCTGCTGGTGCAACTTCTCCATATTCCTTGTACAGCGAAGATTTCGTAACATTCGAAGAAGACGATGTATATAACCAAGCTGATGCGGCTGGTTTCATCAACTTGTTCGGTTTACCTCTTAAAATTAATGCATTGATGAAAGAAAAGGCAGGTAAATAATGGCTAAATTGTGGGGCGGGCGTTTCACAAAAGGCACAGATAAAGCGGTAGAGGATTTTACATCCTCTATCGCTTTTGACGCTAGAATGTACGCCGAAGATATTGCGGGCAGTAAAGCCCATGCAACTATGCTTGCAAAACAAAATATTATCTCTCAAGAAGACTGTGATGCTATCGTAGCGGGCTTGACTAAAATCAAGGGTCAAATCGACAAAGGAGAATTTCCGTTTTCCGTTGCTCTTGAAGATATTCATATGAATATTGAAAAGCGTTTAACTGACGATATCGGTGAAGCGGGTGGTCGTCTACATACGGGCCGTAGCCGTAATGACCAATGTGCTGTTGACTTGCATATGTATGTGCGTAAAGCAGTTATCGAAATGGGTGAGCTCATCGTAGATATGCAAAAAGCGCTCATCGAAACGGCTGAAAAATACAGTGATGTTATCATGCCGGGCTATACCCATTTACAACGGGCGCAACCTGTGCTCTTTGGTCATCATATGATGGCATATTTCTCCATGCTAGAACGTGACTTTGATCGTCTATTAATGGTATTTAAACATGCGGACATCATGCCTTTGGGGGCAGGAGCTTTAGCGGGTTCTACCTATGGTATTGATCAAACCTATACGCAAGAATTATTAGGATTCTCTCGTATTTACGAAAACAGTATGGATGCCGTATCCGACCGTGACTATGTTGTGGAATTCTTATCTTTTGCATCCCTCGTGATGATGCATTTAAGCCGCCTTAGCGAAGAACTTATTTTGTGGTCCTCCAATGAATTTAATTTTATTGAACTTGATGATGCGCATTGCACAGGATCAAGCATCATGCCACAAAAGAAAAATCCTGACGTATGTGAACTCGTTCGTGGTAAAACAGGTCGTACCTATGGACATTTGTTAGGCCTTTTGACAACGTTGAAAGGTTTACCACTTACCTATAATAAGGATATGCAAGAGGATAAAGAGGGTATTTTTGATGCTATCGATACGGTGCACTTTGCATTATCCATCAATGCCGCAATGATTCGTGGTATGAAGGTCAATGGTGCGCATATGAAAGCCGTCCTTGATGATGATTTCTCCAATGCTACCGACATGGCGGACTACCTTGCGAAAAAAGGCGTGCCATTCCGTGAGGCCCATGAAATCGTTGGTAATGCTGTACATCACTGCATTGAAAAAGGCTGTGTATTACTCGATTTATCCGTAGAGGATTTCAAAGCGATTTCTCCTTATTTTGATGCGGACATACTAGATGCCATTTCCATTGAAGCTTGTGTAGCAGGTCGTAACAACTATTCTGGTACGGCTCCAGAATGTGTGGAAAGACAACGTAATAATGGTAAGCAAATCATTGCTAACGAAGAAGCACAAATCGATAGCTGGAAATCTATCGTAAACTCTGTACAAGAGTAATGCGTATCTGTTAGGATCTTAAATGATTTCTTAGCTTATAAAATTGGCTTCACCTGTGGGTGAGGCCAATTTTTGTATATGGACCACCTAGTTTTAAATCTTAATTGGGGTATGGTGAAATCAGCACAATCTTATTGATTTCATGTCTTTTTGAAGTGGACGTGTAATAAACAATGGTCTTGTAGCAAGATACTATAACTTGAATAGATAGTGATTTTTCATATATTTAATTGATTAAACTGAAATAAAATGATAGTTTTATATTCTTCATACCGTTTCTAATCAAAAATAATATATAATTACTATATTTTTATTCAATTCGTGTAATAAGCTTTGTCCACCAATAAAGTACTTTTAATTTACCATCTATGGTGTTATTATTAATTCGAAAAACAAATAAAAACGGTACTTTCACATTCCCGCCCATTACAGCAGGAACTGAATGTACTTAGCGGTTTTAATATATTACGTGAATTATGGACGAGAAAAAATTCACCTTACGAAAGGGGATTGATACATGAAAACCACCGCTAAAAAAATGTCTGTATTCCAGCTAACCACAATGGTAGCAGCCAATATGCTAGGAGCTGGAATCATTATGTTACCAACCAATTTGGCTCAAGTTGGTACTATTTCAGTGTTATCTTGGCTCGTGACGGCTGTGGGTGCGCTTTTGCTAGCGTATATTTTTGCTCAAGCGGGTATGTTCTCCCAAATTAAAGGAGGCATGGGCGGTTATGCAGAACACCGCTTCGGTAAGACTGGACATTTTATGGCGAGCTATGCTTATAGCATATCTCTCATCATTGCTAATATAGCGATTGCAGTTTCCGCAGTTGGCTATGGCTCAGAATTCTTTGGTGTTGATCTAAATGCAACGCAAACAAGTCAGGTAACAATTGTCTTGTTATGGTTTGCAGCGATTTTAAACTTTAGAGGCAATCGCTTTACAGGTCAGCTCAGCAATATTACTATTTGGGGCTGTATTGTGCCAGTATTACTGATTGGTACGATTGGCTGGTTCTGGTTTAGCCCAGATACGTATTTGGCGGCATGGAATCCAAACGACTTGCCGTTCTTTGAAGCAATTAAACAATCTATTGCTTTAACATTGTGGGGCTTCCTAGGGTTTGAATCTGCAGCAGCAAATGCAGATGCTGTAGAAAATCCAAAGAAAAACGTGCCAATTGCAACATTTGCAGGTACATTAGCAGTGGCGGTGATTTACATCTTGTCCACAAACGTTATGGCCGGTATCGTGCCTAACACAGAATTACTAAACTCCAATGCACCATTTGGTCTCACATTTGCATACATGTTCAATGACACAATTGCAAATGTTATCATGGCGCTCATGATTATCTCTTGCTGTGGTGCTTTACTTTGCTGGCAATTTACATTGTCTCGCGTATTTAAAAATGCCGCAGAGGCAGGCTATTTCCCTAAGGTATTTGCTCGTGTGAACAGCAAGGATGCACCTGTGCGTGGCGTATTTATCTTATTGGCGATTGAAACAATTCTTACATTGTTCACAGCGAATGATTCTCTACGCGATCAATTCGAAACATTGGTTAACCTTGCGGTTGTAACTAATGTAGTGCCTTATATTCTCTGTATTATTGCGGTACCGACTATGATGCACATGTCTGGTTTAGAAAAACGTCGTATTGAGCGTTTCTATTTTGTTGCTGCTGCAGGTGTTATATACTGTTCATACGCAGTATATGCGTGCGGTGTCGATGCCATGCTCGGTAGTGCTGTTGCAGTAACTATTGGTATTGGTATTTATATGATACGCAAAGGTTGGTTAGCGTATCGTGCGCAACGATTCCAACAAAGTATCGATTAATTGAATATTCTCTCGTCTTATAGAGGCTGTCACTTGGTGACAGCCTCTTTTGGGGTTATAGGACAAAACGTGTTGGTTTTATAAGCGATAGAGTCAGTAAATTACTGGCTCTATCGCTATTTTAAGTT
>CAKPXN010000014.1 GCA_934202095.1 uncultured Veillonella sp. | reverse complement strand
AAGTTAGATGCATCAAGAACATTAACAATTACATCTGGGTTATCATTTACGATAACATTACGCGCTACTAACTCATCCAAGGAACGTGCTGTTAAGCTATATGTACCTGGTAAGTCAATAAACAATAACTCTTGACCATCAAATTTCGTATGGCCTTCTTTTTTTTCTACCGTAACGCCAGCATAGTTACCAACGTGTTGCTTCGCCCCTGTGATATTGTTAAACATTGTAGTTTTACCACAGTTAGGGTTACCTGCTAAGGCAATGCGAATTTGCCCATTTTCTGCCATGTGAACCTCCTATTGAACATCTACATCAATCATGCCAGCTTCGCTTGTACGAAGTGCTAATTCAAAGTTTTTTACTTTGATTTCCACCGGATCCCCCAAAGGGGCAAACTTCATAACATGGATTTTTGTACCATTTACAAGACCCATGTCAATTAGACGATGCTTAACATTGCCACTGCCATGTAATGCAACAATAAGACCAGACTCACCTGGTTTCATGTCTTTTAATTTTTTGATAGCCATACGACACCTCCTAATTATTGTACCTAACAACCTCATATTAAACACATATCCAACGAATAATGCGTATTAATATCTTAAATTATTATATCATGAGAGTTCATAATTTCAACAATAATTATCATTTTGTTATTCAAAATATTTATACTTATTATTAAATATGATTATACATATTTTAAAAACATACCAAATACACCTATAAAATAAGGGTCTACTCATTTTAATGTTATATACACAATAAGATTTCTCATTACTGAAAATGATAATTAAGGTTATCTTGTTATCATTTTATTATATACTTATTCTCATTATTATACTTGCATTTCAAGAATTACTTGTCATTATCGAAACTTCAAATCTCAATTTCTGTTATCAAATTCTCATTTTCTTTGTTTTATTTATTTAATTAGATGTTATTCAACACTCATTATTCACATCAGAATATTCCATAATGATATAAATTTGCTCCACTCTAATAGATTAGGTATAATTAATATAATATGTATTAAAGAAAGGACGACACATGAAATCTTTTAAATCCTTAGGCGTTTGTGACGAACTCATTAGCACCTTACAAAAACAAGGCATCAAGGAACCAACGCCGATTCAAGAGCAATCGATTCCCATCGTCTTTAAAGGCAACGATATTATTGCAAAGGCACAAACAGGTACAGGCAAAACACTAGCCTTCCTATTGCCGATTTTGCAACGCGTTCACACAGATGTACACCAAGAGCAAGTACTTATTATTGCGCCAACTAGAGAGCTAATCAAGCAAATTTCTGACGAAGCAAAGGTACTTGGTGCAGTGCTAGGTGTGGACATTCTCCCTCTCATCGGTGGTAAAACAATTGAATCCCAATTACAACAACTGGGCAGACGTCCACATATTATCCTAGGTACACCAGGTCGTTTATTAGACCATGCTAAGCGCGGCTCCCTTCATCTCGATTCAATCCGCCGCGTAGTATTAGATGAAGCAGATCAAATGCTTCATATGGGCTTTTTACCAGATATTGAAAACCTAATCGGTCAAACAGATGCGAATCGACAATTGTTACTCTTCTCCGCTACGATTCCTGATAAAATCCGTAACCTAGCAAAAGCGTACATGTCAAAACCTGTATCTGTAACGGCAGAAGGCAAACACATTACACTTGACTCAATCGACCAACGCGTATACATGATGAATCCAGAGGACAAAACGCCTCGACTCATCAAGATGATTCAGGAAGATAATCCATATTTGGCAATCGTGTTCTGTAATAAACGGGAAGGCGCTATTCGCCTCTCCTATGAATTGACAGCTGCAGGTCTTAACATTGCTGAAATGCACGGCGACCTAACACAAGGCCGACGCACACAAATACTGCGAGACTTTGCCAAGGCAAAAACACAAATTTTGGTGGCTACTGATATTGCCGCACGCGGCATCGATATCGAAGGCATCACACATGTCTACAACTACGATGTACCTCATGATGTAGATTACTACATCCATCGTATCGGTCGTACAGGTCGTGCGGGCAACTCCGGTATAGCCGTTACATTTGCTACGCCAGCAGACGAATCTTGGTTACGACGCATCGAACGTGCCATTCAAGCAACCTTAACAAAATACACAAAAGATGGGCAAATCAAGACTAAAGGTAATGCTAGCACTGCACCAAAACGCAAAAAAGCAACATCTAAGCCTAAAATTACAAGTTCCTATCAATCTACAAAGGCAAAAGCTCACAAGGCTCGTGGCCATAAAGGCTCCAACACCCGACAACGCCGTACCTCTACATCGCAAACAGGTCGACGTGGCAAACGTAGATAACACAAAAAAATGCGTGTAGCATATCATAAGCTACACGCATTTTTTGTGTCATTATTTATTTTGATTTGCATAGATACTCGGTACACCATCTACATCCATGCACTGAGTCTTGCAAGCTGAACGATTACTACAAACCCATGTAGTGCGTCCTCTCATCTGTTGCTTTACAAAATATCCCTTTTTGCATCGGGGACATACATATTGCTTTGATTCTTCTGGAACCTCTAGATTCGCACTTATATTTTGCTCGCCACCAACAGGTTGTGTATATCGGCAAGACGGATAATTAGTACACCCCATGAACGCACCAAACTTACCATTTCTTTGTTGCAAACGCCCCTTCTTACAGGATGGACATTCAGGTGAGTTTTTTAAATTTTCTTGACTCGCATCCAACGGCCTTTTTGCATTTTGATTGGAAATGGTACGTACTACGTTCGGCATCATTTGATCACGACTTACCTGCTTATCAAAACCAAGTTTATCAATTAAATGCTGTAAAAATTGAATCTGATCTTTCAGGAACGATTCCAGTGTATCTTCACCTTCACTCATGAGAGCAAGTCGTTCTTCCCAGACTGCTGTTTCATCCGGATATAACAATTCATCAGGCAATGCATCTACCAAGAGATATCCCGTATCGGTAGGAGATAATACCTGCTTCTTACCAGATGTCTTCATAAACCCACGACTGATTAATTCATCAATGATATTGGCCCTCGTCGCTTCCGTACCAATACCAGATACAGCCTTTAATTGTTTCTTTAGCTCTTCATTTTTTACAAACTTATGAATTTCCTTCATGGCTTGTAATAATGTAGATGGTGTAAAGCGAGATGGCGGTTTTGTTTGTTTTGACTCTACCGATGAATCCGTATATTGAACTAAGTCATTCTTTTTAACCGACGGCAAATGATCTGCTTCCTCGATAGCATCCTTTTTAGGCCCCGATTCTGCACCTCGTTCATCGGTTAAGTCCGGTTCATCACCATCTGCGTTACTCTTAGACTTTTGACGCTTATATAAGGACTTCCACCCTTCTTCAATAACAACGCGACCATTGGCAACGAATTCTTCCTCGCATTGACCAACTACAATCTTTGTTTGCTCATATACATGTTCTCCATAAAATTGAGCAATATAGGCCTGACTGATGAGAAAGTAAATATTACGTTCTGCTTGAGTTAGGCTATTTACATTACAAGCAACTGTGGTTGGAATGATTGCATGATGGGCGGTAATCTTTTTTTCATTCCATGCACGACTTTTTATATTTCTATCTGCGTTTTGTGCCCATTGTGAAAGTTTTTCATCCCCCGATTGCGCTAGATTGCTGAGAATAGCCATGCGGTCACCATATTGATTAGGTGGCAAGTATTCACAATCAGAACGAGGATAAGTGGTCAATTTTTTCTCGTATAATTTCTGTGCCGTATCAAGTACAGTTTGAGGGTCATAAGAGTATGCCTTTCCCGCCAACACTTGTAATGACGATAGTGATAATGGCAACCGTTGTAAATCTTTCTTCTTGGATTTTGTAACGGATTTTACAACACCATCAGGGCTTGATGCCAGCTGTTGCACTAAGCTTTCAGCAACATCCTTATTAATAAGACGACCATCTGGATCTAATCCTTTTTGTTCATCCTTAGGTTGCCACGTTGCCCAAAAAGTACCATTCTCATGGGTATATAAAATTTTAACGGTAAAATAATCAACCGGTTTAAAATCAGCCAATTCTCGCTCACGACGTACAACCAGAGCTAGTGTCGGTGTTTTTACACGGCCTATAGGCAATGTTACCTTATTCCCCTTATACCGTTCAGATAATGTATAAGCCCGCGATAAATTCATCCCTATGAGCCAGTCTGCACGTGCTCTAGCTAATGCAGATTGATATAAATTGTGAAAGTCCTTATTATCACGCAAATCACCTAACGCCGATTTTACAGATTTCTCGTCCAATGCATTTAATAAAATCCGTTGCACCGGTTTTGTATTGCCTACAAAATACAAAACCTCATCGACTAGCAACTGACCTTCTCTATCCGGGTCACCCGCGTTGACGATGATATCAGCCTTTCCGATAAGTTCTTTAACGGTTTCAAACTGTTGACGACTGCTATCGGTTATGAGTAATTTCCACTCAGTAGGTACAATTGGTAAATCTTGAGGACGCCAACGGATGTATTTATCGTCATAGTCACCAGGCTCGGCTTGATGTAATACATGCCCCACAACCCATGTAACAACATCATCCCCTTGAATGAAATAACCATTGCGTTTTTGTATATTCTTATTTTCCGGCAAACATTTACTGATTTCTCGAGCCATGGATGGCTTTTCTGCAATAAATAACCGCATGGTCCCCTCCTTAACGTACATATAGCGACCATCCCCGTAGTCGCTCTTTGAAATCTCATTATACTACAATTTAGTGGTCATAACTACCAAAATCATGTATAATTTTAAAGATATGAATGATGTGAAAATTATACAATGCAATTAAACTTTCACAAGCGAAACAACAGAGGTGAATTATGACATTTTTAGAAGAAGTACAACGTCGTCGTACGTTTGCTATCATATCTCACCCGGATGCGGGTAAAACGACATTAACAGAAAAATTACTTTTATACGGTGGCGCCATTCACTTGGCGGGGTCCGTTAAATCTCGTAAAACAGCAAAACACGCTGTTTCCGACTGGATGGAAATTGAAAAGCAACGTGGTATCTCCGTAACGAGTTCCGTATTGCAATTCGACTATGATGGATGTCGTGTAAACATCCTTGATACACCTGGTCACCAGGACTTCTCCGAAGATACATACCGTACCTTGATGGCTGCCGATAGCGCGGTCATGCTCATCGACGTAGCCAAAGGCGTGGAAGCACAAACGAAAAAACTATTTGCCGTGTCTAAAGAACGGGGTATTCCGATCTTTACATTCGTAAACAAAATTGACCATTTTGGTCGTAGTCCATTCGATTTGATGGAAGAAATCGAAAACGTTCTCGGCATCCGTACATGCCCTATGAACTGGCCTATCGGTATCAACGGTGAATACAAGGGCGTATATGATAGAGAGCATGAAACCATTGAGCTCTTTGCTAAGGATGAAACACATGGTCAAGAAAAGTTAGCCTCTGAAAAAGGTGCGTTAACCGACCCTCGTATGAAAGAGTTATTAGGCGATGATGTATACCAAGCGTTGCTTGATGATATCGAACTACTTGATGTTGCTGGTGATCCTTTCGATTTCGATAAGGTGCGCGCCGGCGAATTGACGCCAATGTTCTTCGGCTCTGCCATGACTAACTTTGGGGTTAAACCATTCCTTGAAAAATTCTTGGAACTCGCTCCTTCCCCTGCTCCACGTCAAGCCATCGAAGAGGTTGTACAACCTACAAGCGAAGACTTCTCGGCATTAGTATTTAAAATTCAAGCTAATATGGATCCTAATCATCATGACCGTATCGTATTTATGCGTATCTGCTCTGGTAAATTCGAAAAGGGCATGTCCGTATTGCATCGTCAATCTAATAAAACGATTCGCCTATCACAACCACAACAATTCTTAGCTACAGAACGCACCATTGTAGAAGATGCGTACCCTGGTGATATTATCGGTGTCTTCGACGCTGGCACAATGGGTGTTGGTGATACACTTTGTGCACAAAAGCACAAGGTTACATTCGGTGATTTCCCTGTATTCCCGCCTGAATTCTTTGCTCGTGTGTCTCCAAAAGATACGATGAAGCGCAAACAATTCCAAAAAGGGATGACACAACTCGCTCAAGAAGGTGCTGTTCAAATCTTTGAACAACCAGGAGCTCTTGACTCCTTCGTAGTTGGCGCCGTTGGTATGCTTCAATTTGAAGTATTGGAATATCGCTTAAAAAATGAATACGGCGTCGATTTATTAAATCATACATTGCCGTATAGCGTGGCACGTTGGATTGATGGTGACGTAGATACATCTACACTAAAAGGTCTAGATAATGCTATGATCGTAAAGGATAACCGTGACCGCACCGTTGTACTCATCGCCAACGAATGGCAAATGGGCTGGGTACAAGAACGTAATCCAGATGTTACATTCTTAACAACACCCAAATTACATAATGAGATTTAATTAACATTTAGATTCACTATATAAATGGCGAAGGCCCTTTCTATCGAGCCTTCGTCATTTTAGTCTCACGTTCATACAATCAAAATTTTTCTATTCTCATTAGAGGAATTTATAACGAAGGCGTAGAATATATAATCTATACATATTTTGTATACATGATAAATTCTATAGTATTTAATTGGCTGTTCATGATACAATGTAATAAATTATTTTTATTTGTTAAAAGGAGTGATTTTATGCCACTGATTGACCTAAAGTTAGTCAACGATGTATGGACACTAAACCTGTCCATGATTCAAACTGTGGGCCTCGCTGTAATTACCTTATTCATAGGTACTTGGATTAATAAACATTCCAAGTTTTTACAACGCATGTGTATGCCAGCACCAGCTGTAGGGGCTCTTCCATTTGCATTTTTAACTGCTATTCTTTCTTATTATCATATCTTGGATATTAAATTTGAAGGTTCCTTGCAAACATTCTTAATGCTTGCCTTCTTTACCACCATCGGTTTGATGGCTTCCTTAAAGGTATTGAAAAAAGGCGGTATTTTCATTATCTTCTTCTTCCTTGCTTGTGCCGTGTGGATTGTGGTTCAAAATACTGCAGGTATTGCCATTGCAAAAGCATTGGGTATTGAACCAATTATCGGTATCATGGCCGGTTCCGTATCCATGATTGGCGGTCTCGGTACGGCAGGTGCCTTTGGACCATACTACGAACAATTACTTGGTATTCCAGGTACTGCATCCGCAGCCGTAGCAGCAGCTACATTTGGTATGGTAGCAGGTACAATCTTAGGTGCCCCAGTAGGGGAACGCATCATCAAGATGCACAAGGTAAAAACACCTTACGATAATCCTGAATCTATGGATGATGATAATATCGATTACATCGAAGATCATGTTGAAGGCGGCGGAAAGCAATTCAACTCTCAAGATTTGTTAACGATTTGTATGTGGATTTGCCTTGCTCTTGGCATTGGTACCATCGTAAGTGCTGGTTTATCTATCTTAACTCCATTACCTGCATACATTGGCTCTATGATTTGTGCAGCCATCATTCGTAACTTTGGTGACTTTACAAAATCCTACAAGATTAACGATGCTGCCCTTGACGCTGTATCTAATGTAGCATTGTCCCTATTCGTTACAATGGCAATCAACAGCTTGAAACTTGTACAATTAATCGACCTTGCATTGCCACTCATTACAATCTTAGTTGCACAAATGGCGCTTATCTGTGTATTCGCATACATCATTTACTTCCTATTTGGCCGCAACTACGACGCAGTTATGCTCGGTGCTGGCGCCATCGGCTTCGGCTTAGGTGCTACGCCAAACGCATTGGTTAATATGTTATCCTTAGCAAGTAAACACGGCCCATCCCCTCGTGCATGGCTCGTTGTATCCTTGGTAGGTGCATTCTTAATCGACTTTGCTAATGCCTTTATTATTACAACAATGGCTGGCATTCTATACTAACACTAAAGGACCCATTCGGGTCCTTTTTTTATGCCAAAAAAGTCCTAAGGATAATCCTTAGGACCTTTTAATTATATTATTTAATTAAGGCCGCCCACGCATTGGCTACATCGGCAAATTCTTGAAGGGTAAATGTTTCCCCTCTTCGTTGACCATCGATATTAGCTTTTACTAAAAGTTCTTCGATTCTATCCTTAGATAGACCTGTAGTCTTCATCGTATTAGCAAAGGTTTTGCGTCGTTGCGCAAAACCAGCTTTCACAACGCGGAAGAATAATTTCTCATCAACCACATCCACAGGCGGCTTATCACGCAATACACAGCGAATGACAGAACTCATTACGGAAGGTGCTGGCAAAAATGATTTTGGCGGAACATCTAGTACGATATCAGGCTCAGTATAGTACTGAACAGCCACGGATAAAGCACCGTAGTCCTTCGTACCCGGTTTTGCCACCATTCGTAAGGCTACTTCCTTTTGTACCATCACAACGAGGCGCTCTATAGGCAATCTACTTTCCAAAAGAGACATAATAATAGGTGTCGTAATATAATATGGCAAATTAGCAACAACCTTGAACGGTTCGTGATGCATAATGGACGGTACATCCAATTTCAACACATCCCCATGAACAATAGTCACGTTACTATATTGAGCTAATGTCGTATCTAAAACCTCTAATAAGCGTGTATCAAGCTCAATAGCAGTCACATTAGCACCACTTTGTGCTAAGCCTTGTGTAAGCGTACCAATACCAGGACCAATTTCTAAAACAGGCTCCCCTTCTTGTAAATCCGCAGCTTTTACAATTTCATCAACAATGCCACGCTTAATCAGAAAATTCTGGCCCAACTTTTTGCTCATTTTAATATCAAAACGTTTACAGATATAATGAACTACTTCTGGGCTCGCAATGATAGATTCAATCATGAATACTCCTATTCTAAATTTTGTTACGAATTTATTACTATGTTTGTTGAAAGTATATTAACATCTTGAAACAGCTTGTTCATATTCATCACGACTGATGCCATAATGATTGAGTCGATATAAAAACTGTTTGCCATTTCCATATCCTATACCCAAAACAGCACCAACGGCAGCTCGTTTATCAGCACTATTAGGAAATCCAGAAAGGCCATGTCGTACAAGATCTGCCATCGTAAATTCGTCGCTAGATACCAATGATTCTGTATGGAGTACAGATAAAGCCTTTATAATGGATTCTTGCGATGCTTGTTCAATGCCGATATCATCATTAGCATAGGCCTCATCACGAGGAACAAAGGCATGTTGTGCATTAGGAAATTTTTTCGTTAATACGCGACGTATACGCTCACCAGCTGTATCAGGATCGGTAAGAATAATAATGCCCCTCTTCTCATAGGCTACTCGAATCTGATCAATAACGCCCTTGCGCAAGGTAAAACCCTCCGTTGCAATGCAATCAGCCTCAATGGCTTGGTGTATACGCTGTATATCCGATTTTCCTTCTACTACAATGACCTCTTTTAACATAGGACCTCCTTATATCTATTACAATATTGTAACATATATAGCATTGCTTAAATAGGTGTAATAGTTTAGTATAATATTATATAAAAATATAATATAAGGAGATAATTGTGACATTACAACAATTACGATATGTAACAACAATTGCCAATATCGGCAGTATTAGCGAAGCAGCAAAACGTTTATTCGTATCCCAGCCAAGCTTGACGAAAGCCATTAAAGAGTTAGAAAAAGAAATGGGTATTACCATCTTTGATCGTACCAATAAAGGTATTACCGTCTCTAAAGATGGCGAGCGCTTCTTAGGATATGCACGCCAAGTACTAGAACAAGCTACATTATTAGAAGAACAGTATAAGAGTAATAAAGGCGGGAAAAAACAATTTTCCGTATCTACACAACATTACTCCTTTGCAGTAAATGCTTTTATTGATCTTATCAATCAAAGCGATGTAGACTCTTATGATTTCTCGCTACGAGAAACACAAACCTATGAAATCATTGATGACGTAGCGCATATGAAAAGTGAAATTGGTCTTTTATATTACAATGATTTTAATCGCCCTGTTCTAGAAAAATTGATTCATACTAACGAATTAACCTTTACAGAACTATTCACGGCTAGCCCTCATATTTTTATTGGCAAACAACATCCATTAGCCTCTAAAAAAGTGGTCTCTATGAATGAATTGGAACCATATCCTTATGTATCATTTGAACAAGGCGACCATAATTCGTTCTATTTTTCCGAAGAAATTTTTAGTACTGTTGTGCGCCCAAAACATATACGCGTTCGCGATAGGGCCTCCCTCTTTAGTCTGTTAATCGGCCTCAATGGATACACCGTATCAAGCGGCGTTATCGATAAGGAGTTTAATGGTGAAAGTATCATTTCCGTGCCCCTAGCAGAAGAAGGCATCATGCATATAGGCTATATCACCAACAATAAAATGCAACGCAGTCGTTTAGGACAAGGATATATTAATGCCTTAGAGCAATATGTAAACAATTATGGCAAACATATTCAATTGCCCACAGAAAAATAAATATTTTGTTATACGAAAATAAGACTAACAAACTATATTAGTACACCCTCCACACAGGGGTGTACTTTTTCTTTATAGCTAACACCCTATTATATGAACGTCTCCATAACTCTAATCTATATCAAACATTAACATATAGATATTTTTAAATATAGTTAGACTTAGCTATAATAAACCTATCGAAATTATCGGTTATACCGTTTATTATAGGAGGTTTTATTATGTCCAAACAATTAGCACCATTCCATTTTGATATTGTAGGTTCTTTCCTACGTCCCGCAGAATTGAAAGAAGCACGTCAAGCTTTCACAGACGGAAAAATTACACGTGAAGATTTAACAGCTGTTGAAGATCGCCTTATCACAGATCTTATCAAGAAACAAAAAGCAGCAGGTCTACCTGTTATTACAGATGGTGAATTCCGCCGCGCATATTGGCATCTAGATTTCATGTGGGGATTTAACGGTGTCAAGGAAATTGAACTTGAACACGGTTATAAATTCCACGGCCAAGAAACAGCACCAGGCTCTCTTGCTCTTACAGGCAAAATCACGGGGACTAACCATCCATTTGTAGAACATTTCAAATTCGTAAAACAATTCGAAGATGAACATACTACAGCACGTCAAACCATCCCTGCTCCATCACAGTTTTTAGCAGAATTATTCCGCGAAGATAACGGTACAGTAACACGTTCTTTCTACCCAGATTTAGAAGAGTTAATCCAAGATATTGCAGCCGCTTATCGTCAAGTTATTAAAGACCTTTATGAAGCAGGTTGTCGCAACATTCAATTTGATGATTGTACATGGGGTATGTGTTGTGACCACGGCTATTGGACTGGTCGCCAAAAGGATAAAAGCGTAACAATCGAAGGGGAAACGGCAAAATACTTACGCGTAAATAACTTAGCTCTTGAAGGTCGCCCTCAAGACTTGGCTTTCACCACACATGTATGTCGCGGTAATTATAATTCTACCTGGGCTGCTAGCGGCGGTTATGAACCGGTTGCACCTATTTTATTCGCTAAAGAAAATGTAGATGCATACTACCTAGAATTTGATGATGAACGGTCTGGTGGCTTTGAACCATTGAGCGAAGTATCTGCTAACAAAAAAGTTGTACTTGGCCTTATTACAACAAAGCGTCCAGAATTAGAGGCTAAAGAAGCAATCAAAGAACGTATCAAAGAAGCTACGAAATATATTCCACTCGAAAGACTTTGCTTATCCCCTCAATGTGGATTTGCATCCTGCGAAATCGGTAATCAACTAACCGAAGAGGAACAATGGGCTAAACTTGCATTGGTTAAGGAAATTGCACACGAAGTGTGGGGTGATTAAATGTCTGAACACACCATATATTTAGGTGGTGGTTGTTTCTGGGGGCTACAAGGTTATATTCGCCAAATTCCTGGCATAGTTTCAAGTGAGGTAGGCTATGCCAACGGCCCTACTACTAACCCAAGTTATGAAGATGTATGTCATGACAGCGGCCATGTAGAAGCACTTAAAGTAGTCTATGATGACGATACATTGTCACTCGACCATTTAATACAGTATTTCTTACGCGCTATTGATCCATTTAGCATCAATAAACAAGGCGGTGATGAAGGGATTCAATATCGAACGGGTATATACTATACAGATAGTGCAGATAAAGCAATTATCGATGCCACTCTAGCTCGCTCTCAATCCTTTGAAAGCAAGCCTTTTGCCATCGAAGTCTTGCCATTAGAAAATTATTACTCTGCAGAGGAATATCATCAAGATTATTTAGATAAAAACCCTAATGGTTATTGTCATATTCCTCTTGGTCTATCCCAAGAACCGCTTATAGACGATAGTGCTTACAACAAACCGACCGAAAAAGACTTGCAAACTTTATCACCTCAAGAGTTTGAAGTAACTCAGAATGCTGCTACAGATGCACCATTTAGTCATGAATTGACTAATGAATTTAAGTCCGGACTCTATGTAGACATTACAACGGGTGAACCACTATTCGCATCATCGTGTAAATTCGAATCACACTGTGGTTGGCCTAGTTTTACAAAGCCCATAGCAAAGGATGTCATTCGCTATTACAAGGACGACTCCCATGGTATGCAACGTATTGAAGTTCGCAGCCGTATTGGCAATGCTCACTTAGGTCATGTTTTCGAAGATGGTCCCAATGGATCATTACGGTATTGTATCAATGGATCGGCACTCAAATTTATACCAAAAAATGAATTATTAGGAACTAAGTATGAATACTTAATTCCATACATAGAATAATACCTATACACTAAAAGGACGATAATTTCCATTATTGGAAACTATCGTCCTTTTCTCATTAGGGTAATTATACAACAAGGAGATATCACTGGGATATCTCCTTGTGTTGTTTATATAGATTAATCTAGTACATATACTGTTACATCACGTCGACCAAAATCCATGGCTTCGCCATAGGAATCCATAACAAGGTCAATACGATTCCCTACAATAGCACCACCTGTATCAGCCGCTACAGCCTCACCATAGCCAGGAATAAACAAGCGTGTGCCTAATGGAATTACATCAGGGTCAACAGCTACTACACCACGTACTGCAGGAATACCTGTAGCAGTAATGCCAGCACCATCACCATCCCCCGCTAAGTAAGCAGACGCTTCCATAACGATGGAACGAGATGCGCGACCAGATACATTACGTGATGTCGTTACCTCACGAGTACCTTCTTTAATAATTGTTGGTACCATGTTCGTCATTACAGACTTAGACAATTCATTCGTTCTAATAATAGTACCATTGTTATACAATGTTTCAACTTGAACGCGTTCAGTACCTGGTTGACCAACTTGAACAACCTCTTCTTCACCTTGAGCCATTGTGTCATCTTTTTGGTGGATAACTTGAATAGGGATTTCTTGATCCACAGTATTCACTGCACGGCTTGTAACGCGTACAATATTCACAGTACTGCCAGCTTGAATAGCTCCAGTAGCTGCGGTGGTGTAATTAGGAGCCTTAAAGCCTAATTCCTCAGCTAAGTCCTCTGCTGTAGTTTGTGTAGTATAAACAGTTCTAGTTTTTCCATTTACTGTAACAGATACAGGGAATGCTCTTACTACGGTAAGTGTTGTACCCTCTTGTACAGAATTAGAATCACTAATTACTTTATCTTTCGGATTTAATTTAATACCTGCGTTACGCACGATACCTTCATTCGAATTTAAATGTGTTTTAACAGTATGAGCTGCACCATCAGCCATGACTGTAACAGTTTTATCGTTGTAAGAAAAACCAGTCAAGGTTATTGCAGTTACCATCAATCCAGCAACCACAGACGATATATATCGCTTGTGCGTCTTTTGAATTCTCATTACGAAATACCTCCTGTAACAATCATATTCTACTACAGTTAGATATAACCTGTCAAACGCACAAGGTTAACAATTGTCGATAAACACATATAGTATATGGTTTTCCCTATTTTACATTTTTTGTTTTTTTACATTTTGTCCACTGTATGCAAACACATCTATATTTTTCGATAACATACCAAATAAGCAAAATTGTAGAGGTATATCAGATACTACTACAATATATAGTATACGATGTATATATTATTCTCTGTGTGAATATTTATGAGTTTTTCTATTGTTACCATAAAATATATTAAATATCTAAATTTTCATTTACAATTCATAAAGCAATAAATAAAGCGACTAAAACATACATATAATGGGTATTTATAATCTATATTTATGCATCCATATGATACCATTCATAAATTTCATCATTCTTTCATCTTAAACATAGGCTTAAATCGTTCTATAACAGTCATTTTTTCTTTACTTTCTTGCGTATTGGCGGCCTCCATTAATTCTTCTTGTGCAGATATAGGTCCCTCTACATCTGTTACCTTATAATACGATCCATCAGCTCTCATAATATGAGCTTTTAGCGTATCTACAAGGTACAAATCAAGAATACCCTTGATACGTGCTTTATGACGTTTATCCTCAATAGGAATCATCAATTCAACACGTTCATTCAAGTTACGAGGCATCCAATCAGCACTAGAGATAAATATTTTGTCATTACCGTCACTTCTAAAATAGAATATTCTATGATGCTCTAAAAAACGTCCTACAATGGAACGCACCGTAATATTATCGCTTATACCTGCGATGCCAGGTCGCAATGTACAAATCCCACGCACAATGAGGTCAATGCGTACACCATTGGCCGATGCTTCATATAATTTCGCAATAACCTTTTTATCGAGTAAAGAATTCATCTTTGCAATGATGTATGCATCTTCACCACGTTTGGCACATTCAATTTCTTCATCAATAAGATCCATTATACGTTCCCGTAAATTTAGTGGAGCCACAATAAATTTATTCCAGATCGGTGGATCTGAATAGCCAGAAATCAAATTGAAGAAACGGGATGCATCATCACCATATTCATCATTACTTGTAAAAATCCCACAATCAGTATATATACGGGCTGTTTTACCATTATAGTTCCCCGTTGCTAAATGAACATAGCGGCGAATTCCATCTTCTTCGCGTCGAACCACCATAGTAATTTTAGAATGTGTTTTTAAGCCCTTTAAGCCATAAATTACATGACAACCGGCCTTCTCCAATCTACGGGCCATAATGATATTATGCTCTTCATCAAAACGAGCTTTAACCTCCATTAAGACAGTAACTTGCTTACCATTATCAGCCGCTTTTATAAGAGATGCAATAATAGGTGATTCACCACTGACGCGATACAAGGTTTGTTTAATAGCTAAGACATTAGGATCAACAGCCGCTTGTGCTACAAATTGTTCAACTACATTAAAGGTTTCAAAAGGGTGATGTACGAATATATCTCGACTACGAATTACATCGAGTAAATTCTCTTCTTCACAGCCAATTAGATCGCTCGGTATTTTAGGCTCAAACGGTTTATACCGCAAATGATCATAGCCTGGATAATTTGAAAAATCTAGATACATACGACAATCTAAATGACCATCTATATAATATACATCCTTTTCCTCTAACTCTACACTAGCTAATACGGTACGCAATAACTCAGAAGAACCATTACCAACCACTTCTAGCCGCACAGCATCACCTCGACGTCGACGTCGTAACGACGCTTCAACTTCGGTCAATAAATCCTTTGCATCTTCTTCATCAATTTCAAGATCCGCATCACGAGTCAATCGGAAAATCATAGCTTCTTCAATACCATAACCTTGAAAGAATTGGGTCGCATAATAGGTAATAATATCCTCTAAATACACAAATCTATGTACCTTATTCGATGAGGATGGTACTTCGATGATTCGATCTAGTACTGATGGAATTGGCAAAATGGCAATTTTATAATCCTTAGAACCATCTGGTTGGACTTGAAAGATACGAACAATAGCATTAATCGTATTATTGGCTAAAAATGGAAACGGATGCCCTGAGTCAACGGCCAACGGTGTCACAACAGGGTAAATTTGTTCCTCAAAATAGTGACGCAACCAAGCTTTTGTCTTTACATCAAGATCTTCAGGATGAAAAAAACACAGCCCTTTCTCTTTTAAATCCCCCAAAACGCGATGTAAATACGTATATTGTAAGGAAACTAAACGCTGTACAGATTCATCGATAGCTTTAAGTTGAGCTTTTGCATCCATATGGGCTGCATCATATTTAACGATGCCATTCATAGCTTGATGGCGCAATCCTGCAACGCGAATCATAAAAAATTCATCTAAATTAGAGCTAGCAATTGCGATAAAGCGCAATCGTTCCATCAAGGGATTGCTTGTATCCATTGCTTCCAATAAAACCCGTTGATTAAATTTGAGCCATGATAACTCACGATTAAAATAATATTTTGGACTTGTAAACAACTTACACACCCCCTATGGTTAAGGAAATTTCCATCCCAAATATTTCACTAAAATAGACAGAATCCCGATTAAACGTCCACCATTCAAGAGATATATTCTCCTTTGTCCTTACATGGACAATTAGCTCCTTATCCCGTTCTTCTAAACGTATTTCATCTATTTTTTGATTGCTCCCCGCATCTAATGAGCAAGCTACTCTGACAATAGCAACTAGCTTTGTAACCTGTATTTTTTGCAATTCTGTAAGGACTCTAAAATATTCATCATCATCCGAAGGTGTCCCTTTATAGTGGTAATACACCACATTGGCAACCACTTGTTTTTCTTCTTCTGAAAGCCCAAATATATCCGTACCCATTACGATATGATACGCATGTTCTCCATGATTTCTAAGGCTTACAAATTTACCAACAGAGCAGAGGATAGCCGCTATGCGACACAAATAGCCCCACCGTTCTGGTAGGCCCTTATGCCGCAATGCGTTACAAAAAGCTAAACTAAAACGCTCTACCTCTCGATCGTGGACGGAGTCCGTATGATAGCGTGATGCTATAGCCCGTGCCAAATCTGCATTTTGCTCGCGCAATTGATACATATAGGGATGGTTTTCCGATTCTACGCCATAGAACCAACTAATACCTTGCGAAAAGGAATAGCTACTAAAGATTAACGACTCCGGTTGTATAGCGTTGATAAGCTCTGCAAAGAGAATCATAGTCGGCATGAGAATATTGGCTTTAAACTCTGGAATCTTATAACGATTCATCAATTTAGTGGCCGTAATGCCATCAAAGGAATCAACGAGTTCCTTAAACTGTTGAGGATTAATTGTAATAATAGGATCGCTATCGTTATACCCCATTAACTGTAGAATTAAACGCGCCTCATCACCGGAGAGAATAATATTTTTAATGTTAAAAAGTTGTAATTCCTCGCGTAATGGGCTAATCATACGATGCAAATATTCTGTTATGGCTGTACTAAATGATATCGATGCACGTTGGTTTCGATTAAAGGACTCCATAACACGAAGAGAACCACTATGCATATTTTGTTGAAATAATAGAGATGCTCCTCGCCAAGCGGTTAAGCCAACCCCACCGGACGTAATATCCGCAAATAAGCAAGCCGTATCTTCATCCGCCGCCTTATGGTGATACATCATTTCATAATATACGAGAGCGTATTTAAAATAAACCTCTTTAGGCATGTCTATTACTTCCACACGCATACCAGTTTGTATAAAAATCTGATCTAATATAGCTCTTCGATTTGCGGCTTCTCTAATTACTGTAGTCCCGTATAAACGACATCTAGACACACCATAATCAGCCATCAATTGTTTGTAGCCTTTAAGAATATCACAAATCTCCTCAATGGTTTTAAAGCTAAGGCGAGAGGTTTGAAATAATTCTTCCCCAAAGGTAACTTCTCGTGCAGCATAGTCAATCACACGGACTTCATCAATGCTTTTATATTCTAATATTGTAATGCTCATACTGCTAGACCCAACATGTAAAATTGCATATCTGAGCACTTTAGATAATGTCATACCTACCTCCTACTGAGGGGACCACTCAATTTCTAACTGACGTTTGAATTCCTTTTTAAAAGGCTTTACTAATTTTTCAACAGCCCCTTTTGTTATATCTATATCTCGATGTTTTGGGTATTCTACGATTAATAGCACCTTATCAGGGCTAATTCGGCTATCTAATTTGGTAATTAATTGTTCATGACTTTCATCAAGAGCCTCTGCAATGGCTAAAATAATTGATAACTTCTGCCCCATAGTACGTTGCTCATCATCCAGTAATTTACCGTATAAGAAATTTTTATATTCCTTAGGCGTTAAACCATGCGAATTCATAACTAAAAATGCACTTAAAGCCTGTTCAATATGGCTCATACCATATAAATTACTATTGACTAGCATATAGCATCCATGTCTGGCATGACTATAATAATTGACCCGTTTACCGATATCATGCAACAATGATGCAACTTGCAAGCATCGACGCAATCCATTATCCCCCTTATGCAATGACCACCACTGTTCAAATAATGTATCTGACAATTTACAAATATATTTAGCATGAACAAGTTCATGACGTGTCATACCAAGGAGGACATTTTCTGCGGAGTGAATCAAAATATCGGGAATAATAGGTTTACCACCTAAATAATTATGCCCATAATAATCATAAAATAACCCCTCTCGAAGCCCAGAACCACCTACGACTAGTGTTTTACAATTAATATAATTAAATAATTCATAGACGATGGTCATACCTGCAATAATGATATCAGCCCGTTCAGATGAGAGCCCATTTATTTTTTTACGTTGAGCTAAAGGCTTAGATTTAACCTCATCTAATAGTTCAGTAAATCTATGATATGGTATTTCATAGTTATGTATTTTAGTTATTGGGTAGGATAATTTACGTTGATCCATTTTTGCAATATTACGTGCTGTACCGCCAATGCCTAATAGAGGCATTTTAGTATTTTTTAGCCAAGTCTGTTCTTCTATAGTTTTCCTTATGGCCTTGACCATTTTATTATATTCTTTTTCTGTGAACTCATCCCCTACTTGATAAGTACCTGTTAATGTGAGTGCACCAATGGGTAAACTCACAGATCGTTCAATCTGTCGATTTCGTACTAATGTTACCTCTGTGCTGGCTCCGCCTAAATCAAAGATAACAAAGTCTTTAAGACCAATTGTATTGATTACCCCTAAAAATCCTAATCGTGCCTCTTCCTCACCAGAAATACATTCTAAATCAAGCCCTGTTTCTCGTTTTACTGTATTAATAAATTCATCACCATTTTTAGCCAATCGTACAGCTGCTGTTGCAACAGCCTTAATGAAGTTTACCTCAAGAGCCTTTGCCATATGTACATAAGACTGTAAAGATACTAAAGCTCGATTCATCGCCGCTTCTGTCAGTTTATGTTTTCCCCACATATTTTCGCTTAAACGAATTGAATTTTTTTCCTGATATATTAAACGATAACTACCTGTATTTGATATTTCATAAATAACGAATCGAACGGAATTCGATCCCAAGTCAATAAATGCTATGCGTTCCATCTTTTCATCCTTTGTAAGTCCAAATCCATATAGACTATATATTGTTAGTATACCATAGAAAAACGCGATTCCTTCCAAGAAAGAATCGCGTTTTCTAAGCATAGATATATAAATCTACATATATTTTATAGTATCTATGACTATCACTATTTATTTTATTCCAAATACACACTTGCCATTTTCATAAGCAATGGAAGCAAACTCATCCACATCCATTCCACGTAAGGATGCGATTTCTTGTGCCACAAATTGTGTTTTACTAGGATCATTGCGACGTCCTCTAAATGGAGGCGGTGTCAAATACGGGGAATCTGTTTCGATAAGAATACGTTCAAGGGGCACTTGTTTTGCCACTTCCTTTAATTTAGTCGATTTCGGGAATACCACAGGTCCTGCAAATGAGATATAAAAGCCCAATTTAATTGCTTCTTTTGCCATCTCCCAACTGCCAGAGTAACAATGGAAAATCCCCCAGTTCTCCTTACCTTCATTGCGCAAAATATCCATAATATCTCCATGAGCATCGCGATCATGGATAATAATAGGCAAATCAACCTCTCGAGCTAACTCAAGCTGACGTATAAAAACCTTCTTTTGCGTTGGTCTATCAGAAAAATCATAATAATAATCCAGGCCGATTTCACCGATAGCACGCACCTTATCATTGTGCAAGGCTAACTCTTTAAAATATTCATAGTCATCATCGGTAAAATCTTTTGCTTCGTGAGGATGTGTTCCTACTGCAGCATACAAACGGTCATCAGTTTCAGCCAATGCAACACCTGATTCAACAGTTTGTCTATCTACACCAGGAATCATAATGTATTCAACGCCTGCATCGAAACAAGCTTGTAACATATCCGCTCTATCGTTATCAAAACGATTATCGTTAATATGTGCATGTGTATCAAAGAGTTTCATTATTTTACAATGCTCCCTGCTGGTAATGATTCAATATTGGTAACTTCTAAATGTTCTTCCCAATCAGAAGCGGATAAAATCATACCATAAGATTCTATGCCCATCATCTTTTTAGGGCTCAAGTTTGCCAAGTAAATCACCTTTTTACCAACCATAGATTCTGGCTCGTAATATTGAGATATACCACTTAATACAGTGCGTTCTTCAAGGCCAATATCCAATACAAATTTCAATAATTTTTTAGACTTAGGTACCTTTTCACAACTAACAACCTTAGCGACACGAAAATCCAATTTTTCAAAGTCATCATAGCTAATGTTTTCTTTTAAAGGTGGAATATTCGATGTATCAACAGATTCTGAAGTTTTTTCTTCTACAGCAGCGATGTCTACCATTTCTGGAACTTCAAAACGTGGATAAATTGGCTCACCTTTTACGACCTTTGTACCTGTTTGAATACCACCCCATGTGCGCACATCATCCAATTGGACATGATCAAAACCACCTAGTCCCAATTGTTCCCAAATTTTTGGAGCCCCTACTGGAATAACAGGGCTTACGAGAACGGCAATGATGCGTAAGCTTTCAGCAAGATGATACATAACAGATTTCAAATGTAATACATCCGCCTCATCAGAACTCTTAGCCAATACCCAAGGCATAGTTTCATCGATGTATTTATTCATACGGCTGATGAAAGCCCATACCGTTTTAAGAGCCTTATTTAATTCCATAGCTTCCATTTGCGCTTCAAAATCTGCTACAGTTTGTTCCGCCAAGGAGGAAATTTCCTTATCTAAATCGTCCACATCATCAGTTTTTGTGATGACACCACCATGATATTTTTCAATCATTGCAACGGTACGATTTAATAGGTTTCCTAAATCATTAGACAAATCAGCATTAATTTTTGTTACGAAGCTAGGCAATGTAAAATTACCATCATTGCCGAGTGTAATTTCACTCAACAAGTAGTAACGTAAAGAATCGGCACCATATGTCTCAATCAATGGATTTGGATCGATGACATTACCAAGAGATTTACTCATCTTCGTACCGTCTACAATCATCCAACCATGACCGAATACCTTTTTAGGCAATGGCAATTCAAGGCTCATGAGCATCATAGGCCAAATAATGGTATGGAAACGTACAATTTCCTTACCCACCAAATGAAGGTCTGCTGGCCAGAATTTCTTATATAATTCACCATCACCATCAAATGGGGCTAATGCACTAATATAGTTTACGAGTGCATCAAACCAAACATAAACAACATGTTTAGGATCAAAAGGAACCTTGATGCCCCAATCAAAGGATGTACGAGAAACGGCCAAATCTTCAAGACCTTGTTTTACGAACTGAATCATTTCATTGCGACGAGATTCAGGTTGAATAAAGTCAGGATTTTCTTCAATAAATTTAAGCCATTGATCTGTATATTTACCGAGTTTAAAGAAATAACTTTCTTCTTTTACACGTTCTACAGGACGGCCACAATCTGGGCATGTGTGATTTTCACCAAGTTTTTGTTCAGTCCAGAAGGATTCACAAGGTGTACAATACCAGCCTTCGTATTCAGCTTTATAAATATCGCCTTTTTCGTAAGCTTTTGTAAATAATTCTTGAACTACCTTTTCATGACGTGCATCAGTTGTACGAATAAAATCATCATTGGAAATATGCATTTTTTCCCATAATGCTTTAAATCCATTGACAATATTAGTCGTATATTCTAATGGTGTAATACCTTGTGCCTCAGCAGCACGTTGAATTTTTTGACCATGTTCATCAGAGCCAGTTAAAAATCGTACATCATAACCAGCTAAACGTTTAAAACGCGCAATTGTATCAGCTACAGATGTACAATATGTATGGCCTATATGCAATTTAGCACTAGGATAATAAATTGGAGTTGTAATATAAAATGTCTTCTTTGTATCGCCCATCATAATCTCCTTCTATTCAGCACTTGTGAAAGTGTTATCGTTCTACAATATTATAAACCTCACGGCGTGAAACACCAAAGCGTTTTGCCACCTCGCGTATGGCCTCCTTCTTTGGCACGCCTGATGCTACCAATTCAGCTACTACCTCTTCATAAGACACAGGTTTCTCTTCCACATCATCAGTGGATTCTCCCGTTTCACAACCGCCTATAACGAGAACAAATTCTCCTTTATAGGTTATTTGATCTAGATCATTACATATAGATGCTAAATCACTACGTAGAAAGGTTTCAAACTTTTTAGTTACCTCTCGAGCAATCGTAATCGGCCTGTTCCCAAAGGCTGCATACATATCTACGAGTACCTCTTTTAAACGATGAGGTGCTTCATAGAATATAAGCGTCCCCCGTTGTTTAGCCATAAGTTGGAGAGCATCATTTCGATGTTTACCACGCTTTGGTAAAAAACCAAAGAATGTAAATTGTTTTGTGTCTAAATCGGATGCAATAAGTGCCGTTAATGCCGCATTAGCACCAGGTAATGGTACAACAGATATGTCATGTGCAATAGCTTTTGACGCAAGATCTGCACCTGGATCCGATATGGCGGGCATCCCCGCATCACTGACGCAAGCAATATCCTTACCATTTAACAGCATAGCAATAATGGCGTTTCCTTTTTCTTCCTTATTATGTTCATGGTAAGAAATCAAAAGCTTACTAATTTCAAAATGCTTTAGCAATATACCTGTATGACGCGTATCCTCTGCCGCAATAGCATCAACCTCATTTAATATGCGTACAGCGCGATAGGTCATATCCTCTAAATTGCCAATTGGCGTAGGCACTAAATATAGGGTGCCCTTGTTATTTTCGTTCATACCAACGAGACACCTCCTCCGTGTACACATTAGGTTGTTTATATACGACAAGCGGTGGTTCCACAATAAGTGATGATTTTCCACCTTTTATAGCCTCCACCAAAACGATTTTAGCAGGTTTTCCAATCATACCATGAATAAAACGCAATCGTTTAATGATAAAATCGGTTGATGCTAACGACGCCATCAACTCAGATAAACGTGGTGCACTATATACCATCCATAGATAACCCTTATATTTAACCAATCTTGATGCAGATTTGCATACATCATCAATGGTGGTGCACATATCATGCAGCGCCAAGCATAGATTACTATCACCAGGAACTTTACCACCATGATGATCAAAGTATGGTGGATTCACTAATACACCATCAAAGGGTTTAGGGCCAAACTGATGGTAGCTCATTGTACGATAATCGCCTTGAACGATAGATATAACATCAGACTTATGATTATAAGTAACACTGCGCTGAGCCAGATTGGCCATTACATCATTAATTTCAACGCCTGTCATATGGCCTGCTCCCAATGATGTCCCTATCAACGGCAATACACCGGTGCCAGTCCCCAAATCTATATATCGATAATGTCCATTGAAACGGCAAAAATGCACTAGCGCAATGGCATCAAAGGAAAATCGAAATTGATCTCGCCGTTGATACATTTTTAAATCATCGATAATCAAATCATCCAGTTGTTCTAAATCATTCATCTGGTAATGCCACGTCGGACCATTTTAAATCAATGGTTCGGCCTGCCTCTAATTGAACCTTAACCGTATGTTTATGATGATTTACCTTGAGGACCTTACCAATGCCTTCATCGGTTACAACCTCCTTGCCAATCCCCGGTGGTTCTACATCGCGTGGAGAAGGTGTTCTCTCCTTCTTCACATATAGATCGCCACCCTTTTTATACAAATCATCTTCATAGTTTAAACAACACATGAGTCGGCCGCATACACCAGAAATTTTGGTAGGGTTCAAACTAAGATTTTGATCCTTAGCCATGCGAATCGATACGGGTGAAAAGTCACCTAAAAAATTGGAGCAACATAAGTGTCTACCACAGGCGCCAATTCCATTTAACACCTTAGCTTCATCGCGAACACCTACTTGACGCAACTCAATGCGTGTTCTAAAAACAGTGGCTAAATCCTTTACGAGTTCACGAAAGTCAATGCGCCCGTCAGCAGTAAAGAAGAACACAATTTTATTCATATCAAATGTGTATTCTACGTTAATTAGCTTCATCGGCAATTTACGCTTTGCAATTTTCTCTAAGCATATAGCAAAGGCTTTTTCTTCCCGTTCCTCATTCTTTTCTAATTGTTGCAAATCCTTAGGTGTGGCCTTTCTCATCACTTCTTTGACAGGCATCACTAAAGAATCTTTCGAAACTTCTTTTGGTCCAATAACAACCGTACCATATTCAACGCCACGCGCAGTTTCAACAATGACGCCATCCTCGATGGATAAAGTTTCTTCACCAGGTAAAAAATAGTAAATCTTACCGGCCTTTTTAAATCGTACGCCAACGATGGTTACCATCTAAACCTCCTCACGAGCATCGTGAAGGGCGATACTGAGACCGTCCACCACGAGAGCGATTTTTATGTGTAAACGCAAAGCCTGTTCCGCTCGTAACGTTTCATGAACTACAGTTGCTAAAGCGGCCATGGGCCAATGCGGTAATAATTTTAATAATACAGTACTATGCATAGGCACACGTAGTTGTTCGTTCGTAGCCCCGCATTTTAGGGCCATCATATCGCGACTTACCACGCGTAACCAATGCATTAAATCCAATGCATCCTCACGAGTTAATGATTCACACCATATGGCAACTTTGGAAAACCAACGTGAATCAGACCCCAAGGTTTGCATCCATTTAATAGCTAAATCCAACATGGCTATAGTTCCTTGTTGTAATAGGGATTCTACAACAGCGGGATTACCATGCCCCATGGAAATTGCTTCGTCTATGTTTCCTTTAATGCCCCGTTCCGCCAATGCACGTCGTATACTTTCATCCGAAACCGGTTGAAAACCAATACCCATACAACGGGAAATAATCGTAGGTAATACAAGATTAATTTTATTCGTAATAATGATAAAGTACACCTGTGCAGGTGGTTCTTCAATCGTCTTTAGCATGGCATTAGCCATAATAGCATTGGCCACATGAAAGTCTTCAATAATAACGACGCGATTTCCAAGTCCAGCCACCGATAGATGATCTTGTAATAAGGTATACCACTGTTCTACTTTTAAGGTAGACTTCATGGGACGAATCCAAAATGCATCGCCCTTATCCATATAAATGGGTAAACCTTCCACCTCTATTTTCTTTTCACTTTCACCATTGGCAAGGCGCGCATTTTTTACCTCCTCTAAATAATCAGCACCATTGTGGCCCTGAAAAACTGGTCGTCCTAAAATCAAGGATGCCAATCCAATAGCCATATCGAGCTTACCGAGTCCAGCTTCACCATAGAATAGCAAGCTGTGGGGTAATGTTTGCCGTTTTACCAATTCAGTTAGGTGGTTTTTAATCGTATCTTGACCGATTACATTATCAAAATATGTCATAATCCCTCCTATCCTGTCCAATATTACTATTATATAGGAAAATGGCGACTTTTTAAAGAGCCGCCATTATCAAAGACTTGAGGTTTCACCTATTTTAATAGAGCTTTTATCACCTCATATATATCATTATGTATAGATTCTATACTTCGCATTGTGAAAGTTCCAGATTCATCTTGTTGAGCGCAGGAAATACGATGCCATTGATAGCGTTCAACCAATTCATCATATGCATCGTGAACAGATTGTAAATATGCTCGATTTCCTTCGTGTATGTCCCCAGTCTCGCCTCCAGTTTTACCGGTACGCTCGGACATCAAAGACT
The DNA here is from genome assembly GCA_934202095.1 of uncultured Veillonella sp. Classification (GTDB taxonomy): domain Bacteria; phylum Bacillota; class Negativicutes; order Veillonellales; family Veillonellaceae; genus Veillonella. The sequence continues at coordinate 10,563 of CAKPXN010000014.1, read as the reverse complement.
CGGTCACCTCCAACGGAACATCAAGTAAACATACCACATCAGGACGTGGCAAGCCGAACTTAACAAACTCAAAGTCTTCTAGCCATTCTAAAAATTGAATGCGCTTATCCGGATCTGTATATTTTACCATTTGATGAACCATATTAGATGTTGTATAACGATCGGCGATAATGATACCACCATCAGTATAGAACGATTCCCAATCCATTCTATAGGATGCAAAGCGATCTATAGCATACATAGAACTCGCCACATAAGGGTTAACTGAGTCTACATCGGTACCAAACTGTCCCGACAGATACATCCTAATAGGCATAGATGCATCGCTATCATAATTTGGAAAGCTAACACTGCATACACGATGTCCTTCTGCCTGTAATCGTTCTACTAAACGCTTTGTTTGCGTGGCCTTACCACTACCATCGCCACCTTCTAGTATAATTAAAGTCCCCATATTTACTCCTCTACAACTTGTATTGTTTCTAAGCTCATATCGGCCGCACCATTAGGTACATAGCCTAGTGCACGCCGTTGTTGTATATATTGTAACACAGATTCCGTAATCTCTTCACCTACGGCTACGCAGGGAATCCCTGGCGGATAATAAGCTATGGTTTCACCACAAATACGATGCAAAGCTGTTTTTAAAGAACAAGTTCTGCGATTCTTATAGAGGGCTTCTCTCGGTGTCATACGCACAACTGGAGTAGGTAAAACACTAGCTGACTGAATAATTTTAGTGCGGTCCACTATTTGACCACCCATATGATTCAATAAAGATGACTCACTACAAATCTCATCGCTGATAGCTTGTACTGCTTTTACAAGATTCATAATAGATTTCTCGGTATCACCTATGGTGACTAGAACGAGCACATGATGCGCTTGCACAAGTTCAACTTCGATATGATGGGCACGTAGTCGTTTTTCAAAATCTACACCTGTAATTCCTAATTCCTTAGCATCGATTAATACCTTTGTTACATCATAATTAGGTCTATCTACATCTTCTCCACACATGACAGAAATCCCAGCTATGGATGACAACTCACGCCGCAATCGTAAGCTTAACGATACAGTGCGATTCACTAAATTCGTACCTTCCATAGCTAATTGATGACGCGCCATATCAAGAGATGCTAAGAATATATAATTCGGACTCGTACTTTGTAACATTTGATGCATCTGTGTGATACGGCGATACTGAAAGCGATTGCCCTGACCTAATAGCCATGATGTTTGCGTCAGGGATCCTAACGACTTATGAGTGCTTTGTGCTACCAAATCTGCACCCGCCTCGATAGCCTCAATAGGTAATGCTTCTACAAATGGTAAATGAGGACCATGCGCTTCATCAACCAAAACAACCAGATTTCTCTTGTGCGCTTCTTTAACAATATTCTTTATATCAACACCTACACCATAATAATTGGGATATACCAGTAAAATGGCCTTGGCTTCTGGATGTGCATCCATCGTTTCTACAGCATCTTCTAAGGTTACACCTAATGGAATTCCCCATCGCTCATCAAATTCACAATTCATATAAACAGGTTTGGCGCCTGATAGAACAAGACCACTAACGACGGAGCGATGGGCCTCACGAGGGATAATAATGGTTTCATCGGGACCCATAGTGCCCATAATCATGGCCTCTATAAGGGCCGTTGTGCCGTTAATAGAAAACCAACAATGTTCAGCACCATACAATTGAGCCGTTAAATCTTGAGCTTCTTTCAAAGCCCCTTCTGGCTCATGTAAATCATCCAGTGCATACATAACCCCTAGATCATACGGCAATGCCGGGCCCATCCAATCTTGTAAAATTGGGTGGGCTCCGACACCGATTTTATGCCCTGGTGTATGAAAGGGCACATAATGTTCTTCTTTATAATCTTCCAATGCCTCAACAAAGGGCATTCGTTGCTGATTCATAGTAATACCTCATAAAAAAGGCATGAATCTCTATGAGACTCATGCCCTTATGCATGTTATTTATCGATGTGGACGACGTTTAGGATTATATAAATTCATCCCTTTATCGATACCCACCTCTAAGGTTCCTAATACAGCTTTCACCGTATCTTTAATACCTTTTTGTACCTTCTCTTGATTTTCTTCACTAAATGGTGCTAACACATGATCAATAACAGTCCATTGTGGTAGCGGGCGACCTATACCGACGCGGAATCGTGGAAAATTCTCCGTTCCCAAATGAGAAATCATAGATTTAATCCCATTATGACCACCAGAACTTCCATTAGGTCGAATGCGTAATTTTCCTACAGGTAAATCCATATCATCATAGATGCAATACACATCAGAAGGATCTATCTTATAGTACCGCATCAAAGGCCCTACCGATTCACCACTAGCATTCATAAACGTTTGTGGTTTTACAAGCAATACCTTTTCCCCATCTACATTGATACTACAAACCTCAGCACGTTGTTCCTCTTTCCAAGGCGTGTGAGATACGCTATCTGCAATGGCATCGATAACCATAAATCCTATATTATGTTTTGTCGTTTCATATTGCTTGCCCGGATTGCCAAGGCCTACTACTAATTTCAAGAATCACCTATTATTTATCGAATAAATTACTTACTGAAACTTCGTGAAAGATACGCATAATGGCTTCACCCAATAATGGAGCTACAGATAATTGCGTTACATTTGGTAATTTACAATTTTCTGGTAATGGCATTGTATTTGTTACGATAAGCTCTTTAATGTTAGAGTTTGCAATGCGTTCGCTTGCTGGGTCTGTCAATACAGCATGAGTAACAGCAGCCATAACAGATTTTGCACCAAACGCTTCTAATGCTTTAGCACCTTCTACAAGAGAACCTGCTGTATCTACGATGTCATCAACGATGATACAGTTTTTTCCTTTTACATCGCCAATTAAATTCATAACCTTAGCCACGCCTGGTTCAGGGCGTTTCTTTTCAATAATGGCAATAGGAGCACCGATGCGGTCAGCCAAATCACGAGCACGTGTTACACCACCAAGGTCTGGAGATACAACGATAACATCTTCGAGATGTTTTTCATTAATGTATTTAGCTAGAATGGATGCACCATATAAATGATCAACTGGCACATCAAAGAAGCCTTGGATTTGACCTGCATGCAAATCAATTGTTACAAGACGTGTAATACCAGAAGTTTGCATTAAGTTAGCTACTAATTTAGCTGTAATTGGTTCACGACCGCGTGTTTTACGATCTTGACGTGCATAACCATAATAAGGAACTACTGCTGTAATATGACGAGCAGAAGCACGTTTTAATGCATCGGCCATTACCATCAATTCCATTAAGTTATCATTTACAGGATAGCTAGTTGGTTGAATGATAAATACATCTTTGCCACGTACGCTTTCATCAATCATAATTTGTACTTCGCCATTATTAAAGCGACCTACAAATGCTTCACCTAAAGGCAAACCTAAATAATCACAAATTTCCTTTGCCAACTCTGGATTTGCGTTACCTGTGAAAATCTTAAGTTTTTTGCCGTCTTCAAATGCCATTTTGATACCCTTTCATTTCTCCGTAATCTCAGTTAGTTACTCAATGTATATGTAACGAAATATTACAGATATACAACCTTATTGCCTTATTATTGTATACTATTTTTCCTATCTTGTGTGAAAAATTTTTAATAAATTCCTATTTCTTTTTGAAAGTATCATCTGTAACCCAATTTTCTTTCACAATTTGTTTGCTGCGACCTACAGCTAATGCCTTATCAGGAACATTTTTCGTAATCGTAGAACCGGCACCTATATAGCTATAATTACCAATTGTAACAGGTGCTACCAAATTGCTGTTACAGCCTACAAATGCACCATCGCCGATAGTTGTACGATGCTTGATTTTTCCGTCATAATTTACCGTAATCGTACCGCAACCAATATTGACACCAGAACCTACATCGCTATCGCCAATATAGGATAGATGAGGGAATTTAGTGCCTTCCCCAACATTGGAATTTTTAACCTCTACGAAATTACCAATATGAACCTTATTGCCAATAACCGTATTAGGACGCAAATGTACATATGGACCAATATCTACGCCATCTTTTACTTCACAATCGTGACCATAGGTGAAATGAATCACTGTGTCATTACCTACTTTCACATTTGTCAAACGTGTATGAGGTCCAATTTCACAATTTTCACCAATTACCGTATTGCCTTCTAACACAGTACCAGGATGTAAAATTGTATCAGCACCAACAGTAACTTCTGGCGCTACATAGGTATTCGCTGGATCAATAATTGTTACACCTGCTGTCATTAATTCTACATTCTTACGATGTTTTAAAATAGATTCTGCTTCAGCCAATTGCAAGCGGGAGTTTACACCTAAGGACTCTTCAAAATTTTCAGTCATATAAGCACTTACCTTATCGCCGCCATTCACAAGAATACCAACCACATCGGTAATATATAATTCACCTTGTGCATTATCATCGGATAATTGACCGAGACATGGCCAAAGTTTTTTGCTATCAAACGCATACATACCAGTATTAACTTCTTGTACGGCTAATTCTTCTGGCTTACCATCCTTTTGTTCCACAATGCGTACAACGTGACCTTCAGCGTTACGAATGATGCGACCATAACCTGTTGGGTCAGGCATATGAGCAGTCAAAATTGTAGCTGCCGCACCAGAGTTTTTATGTTCTTCTAAAAGTGCTTCTAAGCTTTCTTTTGTAACGAGTGGTGTATCGCCGCATAATAAAAGAATAGTACCATCAAAATCTCCTAATACAGGTTCCGCCATCTTTACTGCATGCCCCGTACCATTTTGCTCTTCTTGACGTACAAATTCAGCACGACCTTCTAAATAGTCTTGTACCGCATTACCACCAAAGCCGACGATAACAACATCTTTATCAGTTCCTAATGATTGAACTGTTTCTAATACGCGTTCAACCATAGCTTTACCGCCCACTTTATGAAGCACCTTTGGCAATTTGGACTTCATCCGTGTACCCTTACCAGCCGCTAAAATAAGACTTGCAATTTTCATAGTAAACTCCTATCTATCAATCGTATCAAATACAGGTTCGATGTGAATTTCATTTGTACTTTCATCAATACCATGGAACGTAAATAGCGATTCATAATCATTGATTAACTTAGGATTCGGTTCAGCTGTAGCTACTAGGACACCGATTCCCACCACTTTACCATTCATCTCATGTACAAGCTCTGTAAGACCTTTAGCCGTACCTCCAGCCTTCATAAAATCATCAATAATTAAGACCTTCGCATTCTGTGGTATGGCGCGTTTAGTCAATGTCATCGTTTGAATTCGGCCCGATGAACCCGTTACATAGTTAATACTGATGGCAGATCCTTCCGTAACCTTACTATCACGACGGGCAATCACAAGAGGTTTGTTGAAAGCTCTTGCTACCATAACTGCTAATGGGATTCCCTTTGTTTCTACTGTCAAAATATAATCAGGATTACGATCAACAAAGCGGGTCATTATAATTTCACCTAAACGGGTCATCACATGCCAATCATATAAAATATCCGACATATAAATGAACCCACCAGGTATGATGCGATCCGGTTCACGCAAACGTTGTTGAACATCCCGTAAGATTTCATTCGCCTGCTCCCCTTTTCGATGAGGTATAAATCTAACGCCACCAGCTACACCTGCCACCGTTTCCAATGTACCCAATTGAAAATGTTCCATCGATTGGCGTACACAGGTCAAATCTTCACTTACTGTGGATTTTGCCATTCCAAAAAAATCACAGAAATAATTAAGAGATATTAATTTTTGTGGTGAATCGACTAGCAGTTTAGTCATAGCCACCATTCTTTCAACACGTCGAACTTTATTCATAAGCCTTCCTTTGCTGAATACTCAATTTATATTGATACTTATATTATACCATGAAACTCCGAATATTCGTATTTAGAGAAATAATATAATTCGGAAAAAGCTCTAGTCATAGACTAGAGCTTTCAACACAATTGTATGGAATTATAAAATATAAACCTTTACAGTCTGACGTCCAAATCTTAAAGCATCAGCACGTGAATCAAAGGCTAAGTCAATACGACTGCCCTTAATAGCACCACCTACATCGTCTGCCACAGCATAGCCATAACCTTCGACAAACATTTTTGTACCTAGAGGAATAATCCGAGGATCCACAGAGGCAATCCCCTTTTTCAAGCGACTGCCGGTTGCCGTATAATTACTATTCCCAGGATCTTGCGAGCTATATGCGCTAGCATGCATCGTCATAACCCGCACATATTTATTGGGAACCCCATTATGACTACGCGAAATGGTTGAATCGCCAAAACGGGTTTCTTCCTTTTCTAAAGCACTCATCGTAGCTGTGCCTACACGGCCATCTACGGCGAGGCCCTTAGCTTTTTGAAACTTGCGTACTGCTAACTCAGTGTTATGCCCAAAAATACCATCGGCTGAATCCTTAAGATAGCCTTGATGTACTAACATGGTTTGAATTTTTTGTACATGATGGCCCCGTTGTCCCTTATCAACAGATTTTCCTTGTGTGAAAGCCATCATATTAGTCATACATAACACCGTACATAGTATTAAAACCTTCTTAATCATGTACATTCCCCTTTATTGCTCAACTAGCAATTATGATATACCCCAATATGACATTCTTTGCGTTTAGAACCGACTATACGTAAGTAGACATAACCAATGATAGCAGAAATGATGGAGCCTATCAACACACCGCCCTTAGCCATCTCTTGCGCATGACCTGGATCATAAGCCAAAACAGAAACGAATATACTCATGGTAAAACCAATACCACATACGATGGAAGTCCCATATATAAATTTCCAGTTAGCTTCTGCAGGCATAGGGACAATTCCTAATTTAATCATCCCAAACATGGCACCAAAAATACCAATTTGTTTACCCAAAATGAGGCCTAATGCAACGCCTAGTACAACTGGATGACTTAAATCAGCCATACCGAATCCATCAAGGTTAACCCCGGCATTAAAAAATGCAAAAATCGGAACAATTACAAAGCTCACCCAGTTGGATAAGTAATGTTCCCAGTGTTGCATCGGTCTTACATATTTGCGGCCAATCTTACCGCGTTCTGGAATCGTCATGGCAAGAATTACACCGGCCATTGTGGCATGTAATCCAGACCGTAAGATACAATACCATAAAATTACACCGAGAATAATGTAAGATAACGATCGAACGTAACCAGCACGATTACAATAAATTAATAATCCTGTCACAATAATAGCAACAACTAGATAAAACACATTGAGATTTGATGCATAGAAAATAGCAATTACAATGATCGCAATTAGATCATCAATAACAGCCAACGCCGTTAAGAATACTTTCATAGAGTTTGGTACCCTTGAACCTAACGCCGTAATAACACCAATAGCAAATGCTATATCGGTGGCCGTTGGAATCGCCCAACCATGAACATATACATCATTAGAACCAGCTATAAGATAGAAAATAATAGCCGGTACAATAACCCCAAATAAAGCAGCAATGCCTGGCATGATACGCTTAGCATTAGTATTAAGCTCACCACTCACCAATTCACGTTTTACTTCTAATCCTACGAAAAGAAAGAAGATGGCCATCAACGCATCATTAACCCATTCCATAGCAGTTAATGGTCCCAATGGTAAGTTTACTAATGACATGTATTGTGTAGCCAACGGCGAATTAGCAACGATTAAGGCAATAATAGTAGCCCCTAGTAATACAGTAGTTGCAGCACCAGGAGAACGTAAAAATACAAATATCCGTTCCATATAAATCCTTCCTAATATACTTCAATCACTATTTATGTCTTGCTGTTCTGATTTTATAGGCAATTGTCAGAACAGTAGCGCCTAACAAACCAGAGATAATAGATCCAATAAAAATACCGATCTTAGACATCTCTTGGGTCACCCCAGGGGGGAATGCCAATGTGGCAACAAACAGACTCATGGTAAAACCGATACCACAAACGATGGCAGTACCATATACCTCTGGCCATGTCGTATTAGTCGGCATCTTAATAATCTTAGATTGTACTAAAACGTAAACAGCGGAGAATATACCAAGCTGTTTTCCTAAGATAAGGCCTAATGAAACACCTAAAACAACAGGGTGGAACAAATGATCTACTGAAACATCAGAAAAGGATACACCAGCATTTAAAAAGCTGAATAAAGGAATAATTAAAAAATTAACCCAATTTTTTAATTTATCGGCCCATGCATGCATAGGATACACCGTTTCTCCATCTAGCTTTCCAGATGCAGGAATCGTCATTGCCAATACAACGCCTGCAATAGTAGCATGAACGCCAGATTTCAAAACAAAATACCAAAGAACAGCGCCTAATACACCATATAAAACAGGTCTCACATAGCCTTGTTTATTGGTATACCATAGTGCCCCCGTCACAATAGCAGCAACGATTAAATGAGGAAAATCTACACCACCACCATAAAATATGGCAATCACTATGATAGCAATCAAGTCATCGATAACAGCTAATGCTGAAAGAAATGCTTTCATCGCTTGTGATACGCGTTTACCGAGCATCATAATAACGCCAATGGCAAAGGCTATATCAGTAGCCGTAGGAATCCCCCAACCATGCGTGTATTCCGGTACAGATCCGGCGATTAAAAAGTAAACTAACGCAGGAGTTACAACGCCGGCAAATGCCGCCAAAACTGGTAATAAACGCTTGGAGTTAGTATTTAATTCACCAGAAATCATTTCTGTTTTAATTTCAATCCCTACATAGAGAAAAAATAATGCCATTAAGCCATCATTAACCCACTCCAGTACATCCATTGGGCCTAAATAAATATGCATGAGGGAAAAATACTGTCCCGCTATTGGTGAATTGGCCGTAATCACGCCAAGAATAGCAGCAAGTAATAGCATAATACCGCCAGATGATTCAGACTGAATAAATGCTTTTATACACTTCATAATAAATACCACTTTCTCAATCATAATATAAATACAGGTTTTCATTCATAAAAAACCCAGCTAATATATATTATTATATCATTTTAGTTCGAAATCAATCAATAAACTAATGATGAACCATGCTGATTGAGTCTAGAGTAATCAAATATTTGTGGCAAATACGTATGCTGATTGAGTACAGGAATACTACAATGGATTAATGATTAAATCCTTTGACTAAAGAAACAAAAAATACAATAAGAGGAATTGTCAAACAAATAGCTGCTATAGTATTTGTAATTGCATTTGACCAAAGAGGTACAATAAAGCCAAGTAATACCAAAATGCTACAACAGATTGGTGTACGCCAAACATGCTTAATCTCAGTTGGTACTTTAGATTCTGAAGCATTAGATTTTACAAATTTCTTTTTAACAGTCATCATAATACCAGTCACAATGCCTATGATAAGAACGATATCCCAGATGGCCCATAATATTCTAAGTACCATTGTATTGTGATTATGAATATGGAGATTAATCATAGTAGTCATACCTGTAAAATACCATGGAATCGTTTTTGTAGAATATATATCCTTAGTAGAGTCTGTATATAAATTGGCATAAACCGGTTGACCTAAGAACATAGCTGGATCATCATCATTTTCGGCACCTAAATAAAATGCATAATGATGTTCATTAAATTTAGATGGGTAATCAATAGATATAATTTGACGGTCAGGATATGCTTTCATAATGCGAGAAATGGCTTCAGATGGTTGTAATATATCAGATTGACCAGCTGAAAGTTCTTGCTTTGCCGTGTGTAATACATCCGCATTATAGCTGTCATTAGCAATAAAAAATCCGCCGATCCATACACCTGTAATGCATAATATAAAGCCCCATACAGTGGCAACCATCGCAAATTCACGATGCAATGTACTTAACTTCATATGTTTGGACAATACAGTTGATTTTGCAAAGCTTTTACGAAATGGACCATATAAAAAAATGCCAGAAATAATGGATAATCCACATAGGAATGATAGAATCGTTACTATATAAATTCCTGTTTTTCCAAGATCTAATCTTGTATGTAGTTGATGAAGTGTATGTAATACACCGCGAACCCAAGGATGAGTAGGTGTTTCATGATGGGTAGTAATGAGAGCCTTCGCTTCAGGATTATATAATGCATAATCCCCGCCCATCCCCATACGTGCTGGAGGTGCTACGGTAGCAGATGAATCAATAATACGATAACGTAAAAGATGTGAAGCCCCCATAGCAGGAGAAATATTTAAAATATCTTTGGACGGATATTTTTCTTTCACTAATAGGGCCCCTTCATCAGCATGATCAAAAATAGACATCTCTTGTTGACTCATGGCCATTGATGAAGTTGAGTGATATGTCCCTCCCTGAGCCCATACATTTAACTCAGTTCTAAACATAAGGATAAGCCCAGTAATACAAAACATTAGGAAAAATATTACAGAAACTATAGATAGCCATTTATGAATTTTATAAATCTTTGACATACATATGCCTCCTTCCTCATTATTTTATAC
>CAKPXN010000013.1 GCA_934202095.1 uncultured Veillonella sp. | reverse complement strand
ACTTGGCTGGAGACGGCCTGGGAGGATAGGAAGTCGCTGATTAAGCTAAAAGACACACCTAAGGGTGTGTCTTTTTTGTATATTTTCTTTTCAATACAAGCAGGATAGTTAGAAATATGCACAAAAAATTACTCATTTTAAAATTTATTTAAATTCTATTCACTCATAATTCATATAGAATCTTTATACTATCAATAGTTGATTGAGATCAACTAGGAAATGGAGGTCTACTACTTAATAACTTTTATCTGTCCCTTTTACAAATAATACAAACAACACAACACAAAACAATACAACACATAAAACAACACTTAAATACACAACAATACTCTCCCTGTGTATAAAAAACAATACATATACAAAACTCTCTAATTATATATACCATCTCCCGTATATATAAAGATAAAAGTTAAGTAGACAAAAAAGAGCCCGAAAGGGCTCTTTCCTTTTTCGCATAAATAGTATTATTGTAGTATATTTATCTTTTTGTATACATGAAGTTAAAGGGATAATTGTTTCACCGTTTTGATACTGATTTATATATTATATAAAAAAGATGAAGTTCTTAAATGTCTTAGAATTATCTTGACAGATAGGGGGACTTCTTGGTATTATAGTCAAGTATCAAGTACACTTGATGTGCATAGGGGTATAGCTCAATTGGTAGAGTAGCGGTCTCCAAAACCGTTGGTTGTGGGTTCAAGTCCTACTGCCCCTGCCAAATTTGGATTGCGGTCTTCGGACCGCATGTCCATAAAATTACTCAAAAAATATTAAAAAAATGCTTGCATAGATGTAAGCGTTATGTTAATATAAGTGAGTACCAAGTACATGACTCAGTAGCTCAGCTGGATAGAGCGTTTGACTACGAATCAAAAGGCCAGGGGTTCGAATCCCTTCTGGGTCACCAAACTAAAACTCACACGAATGTGTGAGTTTTTTTATTTGTCTAAATATATTTTATGGGGCATATAGACCAACACTAACTTAGTACCTTTTTAGAATTAGTACAGGCCTGTACTAATATTTAGATACTCATATATGGCTCAATAATGGGGCATAAAAAAGGAGCTGCTTTATAATTGCAGCTCCTTTTGTCATACAATGCCGATACAACTCATAAGTCTTAGTTTGACACTTCTTTTAATTGTCCTGCAGCAATAGCCATGTTTTTAGAATAGATGGCTTGCATATAACCATAGGTATCTGGTTTTAATTCTTTTAGCTTAGGATTTTTCTTGATATTACGACGTAGGATTTGGCCCGTACGCGCATCAATTAGATTAATTTCGTCTTGTGTCCAATAGATGGTATCAGCATCTTGGTTGAAATAGTAGTGATTGATATATTCTGTCATGTAATACATGGCACCTTGATGGCTATATGTTTTAGCGATGATTTCGTAATTATTTCCTTCGCCAGCACGGACGATGACGCGGTTATCTGCGTAGTATTGTTGGCCGTTCATGCGATACATATAGGAATAGCCTCTAGCGTTCTCTAGGTCGCCTATATTGACTGCGTGGGCACTACCTACTAAGGCACAAAATGCAAGCGTCAGAATAGCTAATTTTTTCATAGTATGATATATACTCCTTATTTGGCGTGAGGTTGATCGGATTCAGCTACAACATTGACAACGACTTGTTGATCTGTTGGTAATTGGCTCATGATGACCGGCATCGGTTGCTCCATGGCTTGAGCAATACCCTTTATTTGTCTTATAGCAACTGGTACAGGTGTAGATGATCCGTTTTGAAAGTTTTGTTCTAGTATATTGATTTCGGTAACTGTTAAACCTGCTTTTGCTGCAAATGTTTCTTGTGAAAGTTGATGTTCCTCGCGGAATGCTTTTATAATGTCTCCGATATACATAATGACCTCCATATGGTAAATTACTCTATCATTATACATGAAAGCACGATGAGATAATAGACAGAGTGAAAGATAGACATTTTTTATTAGTATATTCTTAATATTTATTTATGAAATATAAAAAACTGTTTGACGAAAATCACATACGGTGATAATATAAACACATAGACAACATCATATTTGGGAATAGGTGCTAAAAAGCATAATAGAGAAGCTGGTTAAAGGCCAGCACGGTCCCGCCACTGTATGGTTGAGCGAATCTAATTAAGTCACTGGGAAACTGGGAAGGCTAGATGAGCGTTGACACCGAGTCAGGAGAACTGCCTATTCAACATTCACCATTTGACCTACGAGTGATAGGGAGGAGAAGTTAGAGACTCCCTTTTTACGTACCCGTAAAAAGGATTTTTTTGTGTAAATGATGATTTGTGGTATACAAATTAGAATCTCTTTATTGTTAGAGCAGTCATGGTGAATATACCGTTTGGTATTATCAGCATGACTTTTGTTATGTCTGTTAATATATTTATTGGTAAATGTAGGGCATGCATTTATTCATCATCATCCTAAAAAGAGAGATGGTCCTAGCACCTGGGTTAGGTGTTTGGACCATCTCTTTTTTTGTTCCTTGGAATTTTAGAATTGATAGAGATATAGGTATCTTGAAATAGCCAATTATATATGTATGATGAAGTCTTATAAAAATTACAAAAAATGATTGACGTCATATATAATAAGTGGTATTATAATTTCAGTCGGTACGCGGGAGTGGCGGAATTGGCAGACGCACCAGACTTAGGATCTGGCGCCTTACGGCGTGGGGGTTCAAGTCCCTTCTCCCGCACCAACTATATTTGCACCTGTAGGTGCTTTTTTTTTGCCCATTTACATCTGTTCAAGGGAACAGGTGTTTTTTTGCATATTCGTAAATATGCTATAATAAATTGTCAGTACTATTGTATAAGTATTGCAATAGATACTATAAAATAATTGTGGTATAGCAATGCGCATTATATTAGCATGCAGTAGTACTTAGAACAGATATTTTTAAGATATTATATAGATAATCATTATATATGGTGCAGTATGGATACTTCAATTGATACGCTGCTTTCACAAAACCCATCTATGTTAGATGGGCTAAAGGCGTTTCGCCAAAAGGGAAAGTCAGTTATATATGGTTTAAGTGGATCACAAAAGTCGTTCCTCTTAAGCCGTGCTGTTCCAGAGGAACAAGTACAATCTATTATTATCGTGGTGCACGATAAAGAACACAAAGAATTGTGGGAACGGGATTTGGCGTTTTTCTGGCCTAATGTGCAGGTATTGCCATTTCCAATTACAGAACGTGTAGAATTTACGACCGTAGCTCGTAGCCTTGAAGGACAAGGGGCTCAAATGCGAGCGCTCAGTATGTTGGCATGGAATCGCCCTGTTGTAGTCATCGCTACGGTAGAAGAGGCCACGCAATATGTAGTGAGCCCTCAATATGTTATATCTCAAAGTGTGCATCTTGAGGTTTCTCAATCCATAGAGCGGGATGAACTATTAGAAAAATTGGTTAAAATTGGATATGAACGCGTAGACCAGGTAGAACAACGTGGTCATTTTTCTGTGCGCGGAGATATTTTTGATATCTTCCCTGTGAATAGTGACGATCCAATACGTATGGAATTCTTTGGCGATGAAATCGATACGATGCGTCATTTTTCCGTAGATACGCAACGGTCCATTGAAACGGTGGATGCCTATACGGTGACGCCATTCTTTTTAACTAGCGATGATGCAGACAGTACATTGCTATCTTATGCGAAGGATGGACTTATCATTTATGATGAACCGGTGCGCATTCAAGAAGCGTTGAAGAAATTATTAAAAGAAGATGCAACGCATCGCAAGCAACATTGTGAATGGTCTGAATTGCAACGTTCCGTGGAGGCTAAGATAGAGGTGGCTTTCACATTCATGCAACAGCGTTCTATAGGCTTAGCTGGTTTTTATCCGATTGGCATTCAAGGCAAAACGATGACGAGCTTTGAGCGCCAAATTCCTCTGTTGATGGACGAAATCAAGCAGTGGCAAAAGCTAGGCAATCAAGTTGTGCTCATCATTAATAATTTGCAGCGCCGTGAAGGCATAGAAAAGGCGTTGCATGGTGATGGTATTTCGTATAAGCTTTGTGAAAGCTGGGATTTCGACCCAAATACGGTTCACGTTATGCAAGGCTTATTAACGGATGGTTTTGAATTACCGCATAGTCGTTTAGTCGTCGTTGTAGAAGGCAATATTTACGGTCAGCAAAAACGCAAACTTCGCAATAAGCCTAAAAAGGGTCAAGAAATTAATTATTTCACGGATTTATCGGTGGGCGATTACGTTGTTCATAGCATGCATGGTATCGGTAAATATGTGGGTCTAAAAACGATTGAGACGGAAGGTATCCATCGAGACTATATTGAAATTGCTTATGCCGGAACGGACCGATTGTATTTGCCTGCTAGTAATTTAGACCAACTGCAAAAATATATCGGCAATGAAGGCGATGTGCCACGCATTCATAAGATGGGTGGTAGCGATTGGCGCAAAGCTGTTAGCAAGGCTCAGAAATCTATTGATGATTTGGCGGATAAATTGGTTGAACTGTATGCAAAACGGGAAATTACAGAAGGCTTTGCCTTCTTGCCAGATCAACCTTGGCAACAAGAATTTGAAGATGCTTTTCCTTATGAGGAAACAGAGGACCAATTACAAGCTACGCGAGAAATTAAAGAGTCCATGGAACGACCAACGCCGATGGACCGGTTGCTAGCTGGGGATGTTGGCTTTGGTAAAACAGAAGTGGCTATGCGTGCTATCTTTAAGGCCGTTGTGAGCGGTAAACAAGTAGCCGTACTGGTACCGACAACTGTATTAGCTCAGCAACATTACCAAACGTTTTTAAATCGATTTAATCCATTTGGCGTCAAGGTAGATGTACTCAATCGATTCCGTTCTACGGCGGAGAAGAAAGAGGTCCTAAAGGGCGTAGAAAATGGTTCCATTGATATATTAATCGGTACCCACTCTTTGTTAAATAAGAAGGTAAAATTCAAGGATTTAGGATTCCTCGTAGTCGATGAAGAGCAACGCTTTGGAGTAGCACAAAAGGAAAAATGGAAGGAATGGGCTAATAATATTGACGTCCTTACCTTAAGTGCTACACCTATTCCTCGGACCCTTCATATGTCCCTTGTGGGTGTTCGTGAAATGTCTGTAATCAGTACACCGCCTGAGGATAGATTGCCGGTACAAACCTATGTAGTAGAATACGATATGAATCTCATAGCTGATGCAATTAAACGTGAACTCGCACGAGGTGGTCAGGTATACTTTGTGTATAATCGGGTCGCATCGATTAATCATATGGGTGAACTATTAGAACAGGCATTACCGGATTTGCGCTATGCTATTGCACATGGTCAAATGACAGGTCGTCAAATTGAAGAAATTATGACCGATTTCTATGAAGGTCATTATGATGTATTGCTCAGTACAAGCATCATTGAAACAGGCCTTGATATACCAAATGCGAATACGATTATCATATACGATGCGGATCGTTTAGGCTTATCGCAACTCTATCAAATGCGTGGCCGTGTAGGTCGGTCTAGACGACGCGCCTATGCATATTTCATGTATCGACCTGATAAGATGCTTTCAGAAGCGGCAGAAAAACGGTTGAAAGCTATCGAAGAATTCACAGAATTAGGGGCTGGGTTTAAGCTCGCTATGCGTGATTTGGAAATTCGTGGGGCCGGTAATTTATTAGGATCACAACAACACGGTAATATCGCATCGGTCGGTTTTGGTATGTATGTATCCATGTTAGAGGAGGCCATTGCGAAAGCTCAAAATAAAGAGGTCGTCAAAGAGGTTGTACCAGACCCTGCCATTGACCTTGAAATTGATGCGTTCATAGATGACGCCTATATCAAGGATAGTGCGCGCAAGATTTCCGTATATCAACGGATGTTACAAATCAAGAATAAAGCGCAGCTTGACGATTTGACGGATGAACTTATCGACCGTTTTGGTACACCAACGGATCCGGTAGACCGGTTACTACGGGTTGCTCAAATTAAGGAACAGGCTCGTTTGTTGGGGATAAAGAGCATCGTTCGTCGCGATGGTCAGCTCATCATCCATTGGCAAGATGATTCGAAGATGGCCGATTGGGATATGGGTGCTGTTCGCGAAGATTTATGGAAGAAAATGAAGTTCATGGACACAAAACCTGCGTCATTATATATTAGTTTGAATGGATTAAAGGGGTCTATTTTAACGATTACAGAAGCGGTGATGAAGGAGTTGTCAAAGAAATCTAAGGGGGGCCTATGAACCGATTTTTAAAGGGGGCCATGATTTTAACCATAGCTGGTGTTATTGTTAAAATTATTGGTGCTTTCAGCAAGGTACTCGTCGCTCGTATTCTTGGCGGCGAGGGGATAGGTCTCTATATGATGGCCTATCCGATATACCAGATTATAGTTAGTATTTCGGCCGCCGGGATTCCTGTGGCCATCTCCATTATGATTGCTGAGAAATTGGCAAATCGCGATATGCGTGGGGTACAACAAGTTTTTAATGTATCCTTGCGAGTACTTACGCTAGTGGGCATTATATTTAGTGTGGGCCTCTATGCCAGTGCAGAATGGCTCGTTAAATGGAATATTATAACCGATCCGCGGGCGTTGATACCAATCCAATTATTATCGCCGGCTATCATTGTCGTTACCATTTTGAGCTGTTTTAGAGGCTATTTCCAAGGTTTTCAATACATGGTACCTACAGGAACTAGTCAGGTTTTCGAACAAATCTTTCGCGTAGGGTCCATGGTGGGGCTGGCGTACTATTTTATCGATTCCGGATTACATCTGGCCGCAGGTGGCGCCACCTTTGCCACATTTCCAGGCGTCTTAGCCGGTTTAATCGTACTCGTGTATTTTTATAGGTCTCAACGTAGTTTGCGTCAGCAGATGCTAAATGATCAAAATGAGGCGGCGCCTGTAGAATCTAATAGGGCGGTCATAAAACGATTATTCGCATTGGCCATACCTGTTTCTATGGCTAATATTATGTTGCCCATGGTTTCTCTCATCGATACATTCATCGTTCCGAAACGATTGATGGATATTGGATACTATTTGCATGAGGCAACTACACAATTTGGGTATTTGACAGGGATGGCTACGTCGCTCATAGGTTTACCAATTATTTTGACGACAGCTCTAGCTGCGAGCCTCGTACCGGCCGTGTCTGAAGCACATGCAACGGGGAATAATGAACGTATAATCGAGCGTGCTAGCACGGCCATGAAAATTGCGAATCTATTTGCTATACCGGCCTGCATAGGTTTATGTGTGTTGGCAACGCCTATTTCACAGCTTATCTATGCTACACCCAATGCGGGTCCTGTCATTGCCGTGATTAGTCTTAGCATCATCTTTTTAGGTTGGCAACAGATTACGGCTGGTATACTACAAGGCTTAGGTCGTACCGTTATCCCTATGATGTCTATTTTTATAGGGCTCATGGTGAAAGCCATCTTAGATTATCAATTGACTGGATCCATTGAACTCGGTATCAATGGTGCTGCATGGGCTACGAACTTAAACTTTGCTATTGCTGCATTGATTAATCTTGTATTCGTCAAGCGGTATGTGGGGAGTGTAATTCAATGTATGAACCTATTGAAGATTATTATTTCAGCCATGGCTATGGGTGGGGCTACACAAGTTAGCTTTATGTTCCTTGTTGATATGGTCGGCAATGGTGGTGCTGTAGCTATATCTATCCTTGTTGCGCTGGTTGTATATATTCTATCTCTTTGGATTACGAAGGCCATCGTAATGGATGATATGTACCATATGCCTGTTATCGGTAAACGATTGCGTAAACGCCAAGTGGAGGAAAATCGAATCTATGAAGACCAATATTGATATACAGCCACTGGTTGAGGTGGTAGAAAAGTTGCGCTCCCCTAATGGATGCCCTTGGGATAAGGTGCAAACGCATGAATCATTACGCCGTTATTTCATTGAAGAAACCTATGAAGTAGTAGATGCCATTGATAATAAAGACATGGATAATCTACGAGAAGAACTAGGTGATGTATTATTACAGATTGTGTTTCATAGTAGCCTTGCTGAAGAATCGGGTGATTTTACATTACAAGATGTAATAAATGATGTAACTGAGAAGATGATTCATCGTCATCCTCATGTATTCCCAGAAGAAAATCCTGATAATAAGGAAAAAATATACACTTGGGATGAATTAAAGGCCCAAGAAAAAGGAAATATACGAAAAAGTGTATTAGATGGTGTATCCAAGGGTTTACCTGCATTGGTGGCTGCTCAAAAGCTACAGGACAAGGCTGGAAAGGTAGGTTTTGACTGGGATGAACTCGATCCGATTTGGGCAAAAGTTCAGGAAGAAATCAGTGAATTTAAGGAGGCCGTAGCCTTAAAAGATAGAGAAAATATGGAAAAAGAGGCAGGAGATGTGCTTTTTTCCTTGATTAATCTATTTAGATGGTATAAAATAAGCGGTGAAAATGCACTGAATCGCACAAACACTAAGTTCCGACAGCGTTTTTCACATGTAGAAGCTTGTGTTAACCAAAGCGATCGCTCATGGGAAGACTTTTCATTAGCTGAGCTGGATGCTTTTTGGGAGGAGGCTAAAGTGCAGGAAAAGTAACCTAGAGGTATGTTAGTAATCTCGGGTATTGTATTTTTAAGGAGGTTCTGTCATGAACAAAACAGAATTAATCGCAAGTGTTGCACAAAAAACTGAATTGACTAAAAAAGACGCTGAAAAAGCGGTAAAAGCTGTATTCGACACAGTTGCTGAAGAATTAGCTGCTGGTGGTAAAGTTCAAGTTATCGGCTTCGGTACTTTCGAAGTTCGTGAACGCGCTGCTCGTGAAGGCCGCAACCCACAAAACGGTAAAACTATCACTATTAAAGCTTCCAAATCTCCTGCATTCAAAGCTGGTAAAGGTTTGAAAGAACAAGTTAACGCAGCTCCTGCAAAAAAACGCAAAAAATAATCTGAATAAGATGTGAAAGAGGCCCGATAGGGTCTCTTTTTTTCGTTTATATAATTTTTGTTTGTTTATGTGGTATAATCACTAGGAAAGGATAGATTATGACTACAGAACATTCACGGAAGGTTCTCATAGTGTCCGCCTCGATTGGGACAGGGCACATGCAGGCCGCACGGGCTATAGAAGAATATTGGAAATTAAAAGAACCACAGGCTGAGATTAGCCATGTGGATTTTCTTGATACGGAAACCTTGTCGGTAGAACATCTTATTAAGGGAACATACATCAAGATGATTGACGTATTTCCCATGCTATACGATATGATTTATCGCGTATCAAAGGGTGAGAAAAAAGGGACGATTTTACAAACTGTTTTGTCTTACATTCTAAAAAGTCGTATGTTGAAGTTGATTCAACAAGAACAACCGGATGTCATTGTATTTACCCATCCATTCCCTTGTGGTGCTGCTAGTATTTTGAAGCGTCAAGGTCTTATTGATGTACCGCTAGTGGCTATTTTAACGGACTTTAGTAGTCATCAGTTTTGGATTTATCCGCAAGTGGATACTTATTTTGTCGCTACTGAAGACATGGTAGGGGAAATGACAGCTGTAGGTATAGAACAAGATAAGATTCATGTATCTGGCATTCCCGTGCGCAGATCATTCTTTAAGGACGCTATCGATCATTATGAAATGAAATCACCTGTTAAGGTTCTCGTTATGGGTGGTGGTTTAGGATTGGGTTCACTAGAGATTGCCCTCCAACATTTAGATGCTGTCGACGGTATCGATGAGATTACTGTCGTAGCTGGACAAAATACATCCCTTTATGAATCATTGGTAAATTTAAGCGTCCGTATGAATACGAAAACTACCGTATATGGATATACGTCTAATATTTCAGAGCTTATGCACACATCGACGATGCTCGTTACAAAACCGGGGGCATTGACTTGTATGGAGGCTGTTACGATTGGACTACCTATGGTGTTCTTTAATGCCATTCCAGGCCAAGAAGAGGCTAATGCAGCACTATTAGAGGAACGGGGCTGCGCACGTTGGGCTAGAGATATACATAATCTAGAGGACGTAGTTGCTGCTCTATTAATTAATCCTCTACGGTTACAACAAATGTCAGAACAAGCGCGTGCATGGCATGTAGATGGAGCTGCCAATATCGTCAATAAACTCATTATGATTCTTGATGCGAATCGCGAGGCACTTTCAGCAAAGTGTGAATTAGAAGCGTTATAAATAAAAAAGGTCATCTACCAAACGTATTGTACCTACCATATAGTATGGATTAGGTAACCAATAGCTTGGGGATGACCTTTTATTTATTCTCGTGATTGATTATTGATAGTTTTCAATGTTCTCTGTGCGAATTATTTGTAATGCTTCTAAGAATTCTTCGGTTGCACTATGTTCCTCTAGTAGTGCTTGTAATTGATGAGAGTCATTAAGGCTCACACTCCATTGGAATGAATCTGTATCGTCATAGACATTGAATATAATGGGTGTATCTAGCGTGTCTGGCATGTGACCATCATCGTCGGATACGGTGGCATAGGTGCCATCGTCTAATAGTTCCACAAAAAGTGTGTCATATCCGTCAAAGTCGATAATTTCAAAATCTAGAGCATCATAAAAATCTAATACTGCATCTGTTGCCATGAGGACCTCCTTATAGTTTATAGTCACTATGTCGCGTAACTGTCTATGTATCTATCTGTATTCTACTGATGCGGTGTATGACTGTCAATGAAAATCTGTAGTATAATAAGTAACAGA
Organism: uncultured Veillonella sp.; assembly: GCA_934202095.1. Classification (GTDB taxonomy): domain Bacteria; phylum Bacillota; class Negativicutes; order Veillonellales; family Veillonellaceae; genus Veillonella. The sequence continues at coordinate 26,082 of CAKPXN010000013.1, read as the reverse complement.
ATGAAAGCAGAGGAGTACGGTAATGAACGTAATCAGTTTACAGAATATAGAGAAATCATATGGCACGCGATTGCTATTTACCGATGTGTCCATTACATTTACGGATCAAAAACGTTTGGGTCTCGTAGGTATTAATGGGACCGGTAAATCTACGTTTTTAAAAATCTTAACAGGTCAAATGGAAAGCGATAAAGGGACTATTGAACGCAATGGCAAGGCCACCATTCATTACTTGGCACAAACGCCGATTTTTGATGAAGGGAATACCTTGTTAGAAGCTATTTTGGATGGGGATCATCCACGATTGCAACTTGTAAAGCGCTTTGATAAGGCCAGTCGTGATTATCATTATATACAAGAGCAAGGTGTGTCCGATGATCATATTGAACGCCGCTACATGCAGTGCTTAGAGGAAATGGATGCTCAAGATGGTTGGCAAGTAGAGCAAGAGGCGCGTATTATTTTGAATAAATTAGGCTTTCAAGATGTAAACATGTCTGTTAGCCTCCTATCAGGAGGTCAAAAACGTCGATTAGCGTTGGGACAAGCCTTATTATATCCTTGTGATTTGCTCCTCTTAGATGAACCGACCAACCATTTGGATGAAGATAGTATTGAATGGCTTGAAACGTATTTGAGTAATCGTCAAGGTGGTCTTTTAATTAGTACCCATGACCGGTATTTTCTAGACTCCGTATGTAATGGCATTTTGGAATTATCTAATCGTCATATGTATGAGTACGAAGGAAATTATGAAAAATTTATCGAATTGAAAGCCGACCGTGAGGCACGCCAAGCTGCGACTGAAGAGAAACGCCGTCAATTTTTAAAACGCGAAATCGAATGGGTTCGCCGTGGTGCACAGGCACGCAGTACAAAGCAAAAGGCCCGTTTACAACGGTATGAAACACTTAAAAATATGGAGAAAACCAGACGTTCGGATCAGATGGACCCTATTGCTTTGAAGACACGTTTAGGCAAAACTATTTTTGATATGGAACATCTATCCTTTGATTTTGACGGGCGTCCTATGATTGATGATTTTACATACCACGTGGTACGTCATGATCGCATCGGTATCGTAGGCCCTAATGGGGTTGGTAAGTCGACATTTATGAAGGTCTTAGATGGTACCTATGAACCTACATCGGGGACCATAGGAAAGGGCGAAACCGTCCGTATTGCGCATTTTAAACAGGAATTACCAGAATTTGATGAAAATATGCGCGTTCTCGATTATATAAAAGAGGATCATACCTATATGGCACTCGGTGATGGAACGACACTGAGTGCAGGGCAGATTTTGGAACGCTTTTTATTTACACCCGAATTACATGGTGTGCCAATCCGTAAACTATCCGGTGGTGAACGGCGTAGATTGTACCTTTTAAAATTGCTTATGAGTGCGCCGAATGTGCTTCTCTTGGATGAACCGACCAATGATTTGGACATTCCTACATTAGAGGTTCTTGAGGACTTTCTCGACTCTTTCAGTGGCGTTATTATTACCGTATGCCATGACCGCTATTTCCTTGACCGCGTGGTAGATAAATTATTTGTATTTACCGGCAATGGTCACATCGATATCGTGCATGGGTCGTATTCAGATTATAAGGCCGATATAGGTGAAAGTAATAATTCACCATTTTATGTGCCAGAGCAACAGAGCTCTACTATACATAAGGACGATAAAGTATCTGATGCTAATGCAGTGAATGTAGCTAGTTCGGATTCTAGTACGGAATCTAGCCACACGGAAAAAACAGTAAAGAAGGGTCTTAATAAAGCGGAAGAGGCGGAGTACGAATCCATCATGGAAGAGCTGCCAAAACTCGAGCATCTTGTAAAGGGCTTGGATGTTATGATTAGTCAAGTGTCTACGGATTATGAAAAGATGCAAAGCTTAATGGCGGAGCGAGAAGAGACACAATCTCAAATCGATGACCTAACCGATCGATGGATGGAGTTAGAAGAGCGCCTATAATGCTTTGTTTTATGCTATTTGTTAATACCTGATATGCATAGGAATTACTTTCACAATGATTGATAAAAATCACAATTTGTAGTATAATTTCCTAGATTAACGATAACAACGTTACCTAAGTAGGAGGAAACATGAGTAAGTACGAATTTTTAGATCGTCGTGTGCCTATTGAAGAAGGCAATATTGCCATTGTGCAAGATTTATCCAAATGTAAAAATTGTTCCTTATGTCGTAAAGCGTGCGCTGTTGATATGGGCGTATTCGACTATTACGATTTGACAACAAATGGAGATCATCCAATCTGCATTCATTGCGGTCAATGTGCATCCATTTGTCCATTTGATTCTATTAATGAACGTTCTGAAATCGATGAAGTTAAGGCTGCGATTGCAGACCCTAATAAAATCGTTGTCTTCCAAACGGCACCAGCTGTGCGCGTTGGTTTAGGCGAAGAGTTCGGTATGGACGCTGGTACATTCGTAGAAGGTAAAATGGTTGCGGCCCTTCGTAAATTGGGTGGCGATTATGTACTTGATACAAACTTTGGTGCAGACATGACTATCATGGAAGAAGCATCCGAGTTGGTTGAACGTGTTCTTAATGGAAGCGGTGAATTGCCTCAATTCACATCTTGCTGTCCTGCTTGGGTAAAATTTGCTGAAACATTCTACCCAGAATTTTTACCAAACTTATCTACTGCAAAGAGTCCAATTGCTATGCAAGCACCTACGCAAAAAACATATTTTGCTGAAAAAATGGGCATCGATGCAAAACAAATCGTTGCAGTTGCAGTAACACCATGTACAGCTAAGAAATTTGAAATTCGTCGTGATGAATTAAATGCATCCGCCGATTACTGGGATGTACCAGAAATGCGCGATACAGATTACTGTATTACTACGCGTGAACTTGCAAAATGGTTACGTGCAGAAGAAGTTAACTTTGACGAATTGGAAGATTCCACATTTGATCCATTGATGGGTGAAGCATCTGGTGGCGGTATCATCTTCGGTAACACAGGTGGTGTTATGGAAGCAGCTATGCGTACTGCTTATAAGCTTGTAACAGGTGAGGATGCACCTAGCACATTGATTCCATTCGAAGCAATTCGCGGCATGGATGGTGCTCGTGAAGCTGATGTAGTGATTGGCGATAAGACATTACATGTAGCAGCTGTTCATGGTACTGGCAACTTGCGTAAATTCATTGAACACATGCGCGCTGAAAATATCCATTATGATTTTATCGAAGTTATGGCTTGCCGTGGCGGCTGTATCGGTGGTGGTGGTCAACCACGCGTTAAATTACCGATGGCCGACAAAGCTCGTGAAGCGCGTATTGCATCCTTGTATACTCGTGATGCGGAAGTAAAAGTGAAAGCTTCTTGTGATAATCCAGATATCCAAAAATTATATGCTGAGTTCTTTGAAGGTAAACCTTTGAGCCACAAAGCACATCATATGTTGCATACTACATTTGTAAACCGCGCTGAAGATTTAGGCCCTAATGGTGCATGCACACCGGCTACATGCCCTACATCTGTGCCTAATTTGAAAAAAGCTGCAGAAGCGGCAAAAGCAGCAGCTGAAGCAAATAATTAATTATTTATAAATCTGAATAAAAATCTTGAAAATCCGCATAAAATAGCATATACTAAATATTGTGAAAGATAACAACGTAATAGTCCATAGAGAGAGGTATATGCTAATGACATGGGGCGGACAGAGAGAAGGTTCTGGTCGTAGACCTCGTAGTTGCAAGCGCGAATGTCGTTCATTCCGCTTGACTGATGAGGAATACCAAATCTTGAAACCACTGATAGAGGCTATTAGAATGCGTACAGATGCATCTAATAAGCAACTAAGAGTACTTGATTAACTAAATATTGACATGGTATATGTATATAAAATATCTTTTTATACTCTTCCAATAATAGCAACTCTTATACATGCCATGTGAATAGGTGAAAGTTAGACCCGATTGGGTCTAACTTTTTTTTGTAAATAAATACATAAGGTATAGGCATTTTAACTATACCTAGCTATAATATGAGTATACAAGTTGTAAGTATAGGAGGTGTTAGCTTGTTACAAGATTTACTATCAGAGGATAATGTGTCCTTTCATTATCCTGCAGAGACCTGGGAAGATGTAATCCGTCACGGTGGTCAACTCATGGTCGATGCTGGCTTTACAGAGCCTACATATACAGAGGCTATGATTGAAGTCGTTCGCGAGATGGGCCCTTATATCGTGTTGGCACCGGGGCTTGCCATGCCTCATGCGCGCCCAGAAATGGGGGCTAAACAAGTAGGGACAGCCCTTGTTACATTGGAAAAACCGGTCGATTTTGGTAGCCCAGAGAATGATCCTGTATCAGTAGCGGTATTTTTGTGTGCGCCGAATAAGGATGAACATATTCAATTACTTACAGATATTGCGATGCTCTTTGAAGATGAAGAATTTCTTGATGCGGCTGCTAATTTTGAAAGTATTGAAGATGTACAACAATTTTTATCTGAACATTTAGAAGATGCGTAATTTTTAGGGAGGTATACTATGATTTCCATCTTAACTGTATGTGGTAATGGCATCGGCTCTAGCTTGATGTTAAAAATGAAAATTGAAGAAATTTGTGCAGAAAATAATATTGAAGCACAAGTAGAATCAATCGACTTTAATGCGGCTCAAGGTCGTAAAGCTGATTTAATCGTAACTGTGAAAGAATTAGCAGAGCAATTTGAAGATAAGAATGTAGCTATTGTACGCAGTTATATTAACAAAAAGAAAATTAGAGAAGATATTTTAGAACGATTACAAGAAATCGCTAAGTAATTCATAGGGGAGATAGTTCTATGGAAATGATATTAGAATTCTTACGAGATGTATTGAGTCAGCCAGCCTTGTTGATTGGTATTATGTCCTGCGTTGGTTTAATCGCTTTGAAACGACCATTTCATAAGATTATGACTGGTACGTTAAAACCGATTCTCGGCTATTTAATGCTTGCCGCTGGTGCTGGTGTTATCGTTAGCAATCTTGATCCACTTGGAAAAATGATTGAACACGGATTCCATATTACCGGCGTTGTACCAAATAATGAAGCTATTGTAGCTGTAGCACAAAAGGTGCTTGGTGTTGAAACGATGTCTATCCTCGTTGTAGGCTTATTGATGAACTTATTAATTGCTCGTTTCACCAAGTTTAAATACGTATTCCTTACAGGCCACCACAGCTTATTTATGGCTTGTTTAATGTCTGCTGTACTCGGAACAGCAGGTTTATCCGGTATTGAGTTAATCCTTGTAGGTGGGTTCTTAATGGGGGCATGGTCTGCTATATCTCCAGCCATCGGTCAAAGTTATACTTCTAAAGTTACCGATGGTGATGAAATCGCATTGGGCCATTTTGGTAGTTTAGGTTACTATCTATCTGCATGGGTAGCAAAATATGTAGGTAAGGCAGAAGAAAGTACAGAAGATATTGAAATCCCTGAAAAATGGGGCTTCTTGCGTGATTCTACACTATCTACTGCATTGACTATGATCGTATTTTATTTGATTGCAGCTATTGCTGCAGGTTCTGAATTCGTAGCAACTCTATCCGGTTCTATGAGTCCATACTTATTTGCTGTTATGAGCGCTATGAACTTTGCTGTAGGTGTAGCTATCGTATACTCTGGCGTGCGTATGATTTTAGGTGACTTGATTCCAGCATTCCAAGGTATTGCTACAAAAATTATTCCTAATGCCATCCCAGCTGTAGACTGTGCTGTATTCTTTACCTATGCACCAACAGCTGTTGTATTAGGCTTTATTAGCTCCTTCATTGGTGGTATCATTGGTATGCTTATTCTAGGTGCTGTAGGTGGCGTACTTATTATTCCTGGTCTTGTACCTCACTTCTTCTGCGGTGCAACAGCAGGTATCTATGGTAATGCTACCGGCGGTCGTCGTGGTGCTGCAGTAGGTGCATTCCTTAATGGTTTAGCTATTACATTCTTACCAGCGCTAGCATTGCCAGTATTAGGTCAATTAGGTTTCCAAAATACTACATTCGGTGATGCGGACTTTGCCGTAATGGGCCTCGTATTAGGTAATGCTTTTGAATGGATTGGCATGGCGGGCATCTATGCTGTCGTTGTTATTGCCGCTCTTGTTCTTATTATTCCTAACTTTATTAAAACAAAAGGGAAAGTTATTAATTACGTAGAAGAGGAATAATGAAAACAACTGAGCAACATAGTAATGTAGTGGTTCGATATGTATTTCTGACCATTGGTGCTATAAGTTTTTGCCTTGGCACGGCCGGAATCATATTACCCATATTGCCAACAGTTCCTTTTTATATGCTTACGTTATTTTGTTTAGCTCGTGGTTCTGAACGCTTTCATAGAATGTTTCTAGAGTCTCAGTTATATAAAAAGACAGTAGGTGCATATGAACGGGATAAAGCATTGACGTTGCGGGCAAAGTTGTCCATTCTAATTTCTGTTACTATAATAATGCTGATTGGTGCCTATTTTTCAAGAAATATACCTATCGCCCTTATCGTCATGGCCATCGTATGGATTGCTCATGTCATAGCATTATTATTTGTAGTTAAAACAAAAAATAAATAATAGTATAAAAATCCTCCTATTAGTGCGTGCTTTAATGGGAGGATTTTTGTTTATTAATCATATAGAAAACATGAATGAATATTTTGTATTTTAATAAAGATTACATGAATTATTACCAAAATATATTTGACAATTAATCTCAAAATGCTTACTATTAATGTATTGTTTATAATTTATATATATGGTGATACTATGAATCAACATGCTCATATGAAATTACAATCAGGGGTATGTATGGCTAGACATACCGTATTTGACGGTATTGATTTGCTATTCCTCGATGTACAGCGTGAATCGATTCAATTTTTCGCCAAATCTCATACAAAGACATTTGCAATTAATCATTGTGAAGAGGGCCGTATTGAATGCAAATTCGCATCTGGAGAATACTTGTATATGGGGCCAGGGGATATGTCGTTAGGGTGGCATATCAGGTCTGACTATCAGCATGAGAATTACTTCCCTACAAAATCGTTTAAAGGGATAGTGCTATTAGTAGATGTAGAACGAGCTCAGCATGTATTAGATACCCTTGTAGCAGATACACAGATTGATTTGGCTGCCATAGCCAATCGATTTTGTGAAAATACAGACTTTGGTATGATGATGGAGGAAACCGAGTCGGTTCGCCAAATTTTTTCCAGTTTATATAATGTGCCAGATCCTATTAGATCTCATTATTTTAAGCTCAAGATTGTAGAAATATTTTTATTATTATCTGTAATCTCTACAGACTCCTATGAAAAACGAGGAAGTTACCGAAAGCAACAGGTAGATATTGTAAAAGCAGTAAGTAAATATTTGTCTAAGAATTTCGTCAAACGCATTACCATTGATGATTTATCTCGTGACTTTGATGTCCCTGCATCAACCTTAAAGCGTTGTTTTAAAGGGGTATACGGTGTGACGATTCATCAATTTATTAAGGAATGTCGTATGAATGAGGCAAAACGATTACTTCAAGATACGGATGAATCCATCTTGCAGATTGCCAATGCCGTAGGCTATGAAAATGGTAGTAAATTTACAAGCACCTTTAAAGATTCTGTAGGAATGACACCTAGTGACTATCGCAAGGTATAATTACATATTGATTAACTATATCTAACAAAAGTATCAAAATCGTATAATTTTGGTCTTTTCGGAGTAGATATACAAGATACACTTTGTTAACATAAAAATGTAAATGATTTTCAATGTCATTACTATGTTGACAAAGTGTATTTTTATATACCCGGAATATAGGTTATATACTTTGTAAAATTAAATGGATAGTTGAGAAAATTAGGATTGTGAGGAGGCAACAGTGAGTCGATGGGAACGTACAAAACGCTATTTAGTCCTATCTAGTGCGGTTGCACTATGGCTAAATGCACCTCTCATTGTCATGGCAGATAATGCAGCTGTTACGACAGATGTGGTTCATGTACAAGGTACTTGGGCAGAAGAAGAGGCAAAATTAAATCCACAGCAAGTGCAAATCATTACCAAGAAAGAGATAGAGAAGAAGCAGGCGAAGTCCGTCGAAGATATTATATTTACTCAAACAGGTGTGTCTAGAACAGTTGATGCTATGGGGCGTGTCGGTGTATCCATTCGCGGCGCAGAGGCTCGTCATACATTGATCCTCGTAGATGGTCAACCCGTACTAGGGGACTTTGATAAGTACTCTGGTGCAGCCGATGAAGTTCAACGGTTAGGTGCCGAAAATGTGGAACGCATCGAAGTTGTTCAAGGTGCAGCCAGTGCTAAGTACGGCTCAGATGCCGTGGGCGGTGTCGTTAATATCATCACTAAGAAGGCTCTTAAAAAACCGACATTGCAGGTAAATGCGGAAGGTATGCGCCGCAAGAGCGATGGTGATTTATTCCCATTCCAAAACTTTTACATTCGTGCCGATTCTGGACAGATGGGGAAATTAAAGGTTGGCTTATCCGGTAGTAAACGCGATTTAATGCCGGTTCTTGCATCTGTTAAACGCCGTGCATCGGGGATGGGTTTTGACTATGCAAAGCATAACTTTAAACCCAATGTGCTACGCTACTATGGCGATGCATCCGATATAGGTCTTGTAGCAACGTATGAAGCGAATAAGAACAATAAATTTGAAATGCGTTTAAATCGATATACAGAAGACCTTGTACGAGACATTAAACATTCTGATTCCGATTTAGAGCCGCAACAACATTTCAAACGAACAGCAGGCCGTAATACGATTAATCTTTCATGGAATGCTAAAGCTGGTAAAAGTGATTGGACAGTAGAAACAAACTATTCTCGTATCAAAGAGGATGACGTAGCTCTTATTAATTATACGGGCCGATCTACGTATGAAGGATCGAATGAGCTTCGATATATTGACAACATCGATCATAGACAATTAGATGTTCGTCTCAATGCGAATACGCAATTAAATAATAAGCATCGTCTTAGTTATGGTGTGAGCTATGCTAGAGAAGAAGGTTCTGGTAGTCGCCTAAAGAGTTCTCCTAATACAAGTACCATGTATATCGACCCTTGGGCGTATGATAAGAGCTTGCTTGTCGACAAGCTTGATCGTCTTGTGCGTAAAAAAGGGGATAACAGCGTAAAGGTGTACTCCCATATTCATGACTATAAATTTATAAATTCCAGTAGCGGTATGCCGCAATGGGATATGGATTATGAATATTATGGTGCTGAAACGGATGCGCAGAAACCAGGCATTACCTATGATGACTATGTAAATTACGGATTATCCGAAGGGGCTATTAGCGCTTGGTCTAGTACATCTCCTAATAATCAACCTATATCTGATGATTTTAGAAACCGTTATAACGCATTAAAATCTCGATTAGAAGCAGAAAATCCAGACATGGCGAATACTCGTTCTAACATCGTAGGTGATTATTTTAAATATGGTGAGTCCAGCGATCCGGAAATGCGTAAAAAAGCACCTAAATTGAATGGTAAGGCATTCTTAGAAGAGTATCGTAATCGCGATCAACGATTAACGACTGGTCAAGGCACGATTCGCAAGATGAATGCTTATATTTCCGATACTTGGCAAGTGAATAAAAACCTTACATTTGTACCTATTATCCGACTAGATAATAGTAGCTTGTTTGGCTTCAATTTATCTGCATCTATGGGGATGACATACAATGTGAAAGGTAATCCACACCGCCGATTTAAGGCCAATGTCGGCACTGGTTATACGGAGCCTGGCATGGGCGAATTATGGTATAACTGGGAAATGTATGCATCTAATCCGGTAGGTATTGGCGTTGCAAAGCTCGGCTGGTATTGGGCTGGTAATCCAAATTTAAAACCTGAAAAATCGCTCAATTTTGATATGAGTTTAGAAGGTGAAAACAAAAATACCTATGCTCGTGTTGGTGTATTCCATAACCGCATCAAGAACTATATGTCGGTTTACTTTACAGGAGAATTCCAAGACTTTGCACCATATTTGAAAGGTGACGCAAAATACCAACGCGCTCCGGATATGATTTATAGCTTTAAAAATATCGGCATGGCTGAAATCACAGGCCTTCAAGCTGAGGTGCAACAAAAATTCGGTAAATACTGGTCCGGTAAATTAGGATATACCTATTTGCATGCTATAAATAAGAGTGATCCAACGATGCCACGTCAATTATTGGATAAACCCGTGCATAAGGTAGATATTGGTGTCACCTATGATAATCCAAAAACTGGTTGGAATGGATCCATTTGGGGTGATTACTACATCAATATGCTTGATAGTAACACCTTAAATAATGGTGGTAACTACTGGCCAGATATTTTATCCGGTGATGCAGGCGTATATAAAAAGCAAGTTTATCAAAAGAAAACATTTGGTATTTGGAACTTAATGGTTCAAAAACGATTTAACAAGAATGCCATGATGTACTTTGGTATTAATAATATCTTTAATCATCGCGATGATGACCGAGCAACGCAAGAACGTGTATATCGTATCGGCGTTAATCTCAAGTTTGGTGGTGGCGATGTTAAGACTTCGCCAATCGGAAAAGATGGTAATAAAACTGCCAATGCAAATGGTAGCGTAACTAATAGCGCATCCGGTAATGAAGCGGGCGTACAAAATATATCCGAAGTTGTTAAATTAACTGACTTTATTCGTCCTGATTTTGATACAACAAAGGAACGTGGTATTGAATTTATCGGCGATTATCGTGCACGCTGGATGTCTCATGATGGTACAAATCGTCCGCAATCTCCATTCCGTTCTAATTCAGCCATCGGTTCTGCTAAGGCAAATATGTATGATTCTAATCGTCATAGCTTTGAACAACGCATTCGTCTCGGATTTGATGCTCGTCTTAACCCATTCACAAATCTCTCCGTCATCGGTAGTATGACCGGTATGAGCGGTGTAGATACAAGTTGGACAAAATCTGAGTCAAAAGGTTTCAATCATCAACGTCTTGATACGGTTGATCTTACTAGACATGTTAAAAAATGGGACGTTTCCGTAGGTCGTTTAAACGAACCTATGGGTGCTAGTGGTTATTGGTTTGGTCAGTCCTATGATGGGGTTCGCGGCGTATGGACTGGTAATGATACCCAAGTTCGCATTGGGGTAGGTAGCTTTAAACATAGCACGGGTATCAGTGATTCTGCGTATACGCATGTGGTACATGAGGTGATTACTAGACCTCCAACAGCAGCAGAGCTAATTGGTATTAACCGTGATGAGTATCCATATGATATTAATAATGCTACAAAAACTGGGTCTGATGGTGAAAGCAAATCCACTGAGGATGCACCAGCGCCAGATAGCCCAACAGGTATTTATGAATCTACCTATAAAGGTAAGGTAGATACAATTTACTTCTATCAACAGCTTAAGGATTTACAGGATGAGTATGAAGCGTATAAGGAATCATTGAACCTCAGCTGGAGTAATCCAAATCGGGATCAAGAAATTGAAAAGGCTAATAATAAATTAGCAGAAACCCAACAAAAGCAAGCTCAAATTATGGGGCGTTTACAAGATATTCTCACTAAAGCATATCCGTCTGAAATGGCTGATAAGAAATTCTCCTTATCTATTCCATCTGGTGGCTATGCAATGTATGAAATCACTAATAAGAATACAGGTGAGAAACTCTATAAAACTGGAGAAATCATGTATAATGTGAACTCCTCTTTATACCCTGAATACTTAAAAGAAAAGGCTAAGGGGCTCATTGTTTCTACTGATAATAAAGACGCTTTAATAAATCCAAAAGCTTATATTGATCAACATGCTGCAGATATTAATCAATCTATTGCGGAAATTGCTAAATATAATGCTGCCGATAACTGGTCTAACTATAATAATAGTGAGTTAGATACTGTTTGGGTAAAACAACCAGATGGTACGTTTAAACAATCTTATGATTATTATGGACAACCATCTAGCGACTATGAATTTACTGGTTATCTAGGTGCTAAGACTTATAAATACGACAGTGGAAAATATGTATTTAGCGATTATGATGCTAAAGATGCTCTTTATAATAAGAACTTTACAATGTCCTATAATGATTGGGGTGAAGGTAGCTCCGATTATGGTTGGGGCATGACACCAGCAATGTACAACTATTTATATAATCTTGAAAAAGTTGTGCATGATGCAGAATCCGAAAATAAATTGCCTCGTGAAGCCATCGGTAAAATTATTGGTAACATCATTCAAACAGAAGGTATAGTTCTTGAAAAAGATACAATTCCACCTATTGAAACGGCAGCCTTTGTGCAAGTGAAGAAACAAATTGGCAATCGCCTTGGTTTGCAAGCCTGGTATTTACGTGACTTTAATGGCAGTAAACGGACATTCCAAAATGCAAATGGTAATGGCAATGATGAACAAAACTTTTCCAATATAGCCAATGTATTTGGTATTGGTGCCAAATATCAAATTGGTGAAAGCGCAGTACTTACTGTAGATTATGGTCAAAACAGATCAAAATTTGGCCGGTATATGAACGGTAATACTGTATATGACCATGAACGTGGAACCGCAGACTTTACTGTGAAAGGTCACCAAATGGGTGGTACACCTCATTTCTGGATGGCTCGCCTCGACATTGGTCGTGCTGATATAGATGTACCTAAATCATGGAATGCATTCATCGACTATAAATACTTCGCTCATGGCTCATTCCTCGGCGGTAATGGTACAGGTGCTGTACCAGATCGTTACCTCGATGGTATTCGCAGCTTTACATTCGGTGCTGGGTATGTACCGCGCAAGGATTTACTCCTTGAAGCATTCTATACATTCGATGCGAAGGGCACAAATAAACGAGATACTTTATATGGTAATGAAAGCTTTAAGTTAGGCGATTATGCAAGAATTCAAGGAACGTACAGGTTCTAATGTGCAGTCTGTAAACAGACAGAAAGGTTTATTAGTATGGAAAATCTAAATTATGTCATTCACTTGTTTCATAGTGGCGGGTATGTAATGTATCCATTATTATTCTTGTCCCTTATGGTTATTGCCATCGCTGTAGAACGCGCTTTCTATTATCGTAAATACGCAGGAAAAACGTACATTGTAACTCATGCGGTTAATGAGTATGCAAAATTACAACAATGGGATGAAATTGAAAAGGTAATCAAAGAAAATCCATGCATTGCGAGTCGTATTGCTGAAGCAGGTTTAAAAAATGGCGCTACAGAAGACGGCATGAAAACTGCATTCTCTGACCAAATGGGTGTTGATGCGGTAGGTTTTAGAAAATATATGGATTATCTAAGCGCAACGGTAACAATTTCTCCTTTGTTGGGGTTGCTTGGTACCGTAACCGGTATGATTGGATCCTTTAGTATTCTTGATGCAGGAGCTGGTGCATCTGCTATTACAGGTGGTGTAGGGGAAGCCCTTATTGCGACAGCGACTGGTTTGTGTGTAGCGATTTTGGCCTTTATCGTATATACCTTCTTTAGTCATCGTTTAGATTCCATTATCAACCAAATTGAAAATATGTGTGTCAATATGATTACTGCAAAACGAGAAGGGTGGAAATAACTATGAATTTACAAAGTTTTCGTATGAAATCAAAGCCTGAATTCATGATTATCCCTATGATTGATATCATATTCTTCTTATTGGTGTTCTTCATGATGAATAGCTTACAAACAATCGCTCAAAAGGCATTGTCTGTACAGTTACCACAGGCTACAAGCGCATCTGCACCGGCTCAATTACCGGTGGTGCTTACATTAGATGCTGAAGGGCATATTACGATTGATAATGTTCCAATGAGCATTGATGCAGCAGAAGCAATGGTAAAAGAACGAATTGCACAAAATCCGAATGCTAGCGTCATATTACAAGCGGATAAACGCTCTGCTCACGGACAAGTCGTAGCAATTATGGACATGCTTAAACAAGCTGGCGTTAAACGCTTAGCTATTGCAGCAGAACAGAAAGGATAACTATGGGATTAGGCATATCATGGAAAAAAGCAGCCATAATATCCGCCGTAGTTCATCTAATCATTCTCTTTATTGCCGTTATCTTTTTCGTAGTGGTTCCTGCCATTCAAGAGCAGGACACCTACGAGGTCGATCTCACGCAAAGTGTGCTCGATGATGGCGGTAGTGGTCACGCTGGTGGTGGTGGCGGTGATAGGTCATCTCTATTCCCAAAACCATTGTCTGCAGATGAAGTGGCGGCAAGAACAAAGGCTGTAGTAGCGAATGTAGAACCATCTACAGCGACGGATATTCCTGATGCTGTAGATGTCCCAAGTAAGGGTAGTGAAAATACATCAAATGTATCTGGTGAAAGTGGCGGTGCTGGTAATGGTCCAGGCTCTGGCGGCGGCGAAGGCGGCGGTCATGGTACTGGTACGGGAACTGGTGTTGGCGATGGTCAGGGTGAAGGTGAAGGCTCTGGTACCGGTAAAGGCTCTGGTAGTGGACATGGTAGAGCCCATGTGGCCTTCGATGAACAAGGCTTTTACAATGCCGTAAACAATCAAAAGGTAATTCCTCAACAATACATTCGCCAACATAAAGAAGTTCATGAAACAATTTATGTATTTGTACGTATTGATACAAATGGTAATGCAGTTGAACAATATGTTAGTTCCGGCGATGATCCATTGTTGAGAGAAGAGGCTATGGCGGCAGTTAATCGAGCATTACCATATCCAAATCCAACAGATGATATCCAACCGGTAACTGTTCCTGTGCGATTTGACCTATCCGAAGGTACAGATGACGATGATTAATTATATATAATGTAAGGAGATTAACATGAGTACTATTATTTTATATTCTTCCCTTACGGGAAATACAAAAAGCGTAGCGGAGGCAATGGCCTCTGTTATGCCTGAGGGTACACCTTGTGTACCGATAAAAGAGGCACCTCAGAATTTAGCTGATTACGATACCGTATTTGTAGGTTTCTGGGTGGATCGTGGCACTGCTAATAAAGAAGCGGCTAAATTAA
This sequence comes from uncultured Veillonella sp., assembly GCA_934202095.1. GTDB lineage: Bacteria > Bacillota > Negativicutes > Veillonellales > Veillonellaceae > Veillonella. The sequence continues at coordinate 11,020 of CAKPXN010000013.1, read as the reverse complement.
TCGAAACCCTTACCAATAAGCATATCGTATTCTTTGCTACACTAGGTATGTATGCTGATTCTGATCATGCTCGTGAAAGTATTGAAAAAGCATCTGCCTTATTGCCTAATAAAGAATCTCTTGTAGATGGTTTTGTATGCCAAGGTAAAATCGATCCTAAGGTGATTGAAATGATGTACAAAATGTTCCCACCGGGATCGGCTCATGGTCAAAGCCCGGAACGGGATGCATTGCATAAGGCGGCAGAAACGCATCCTGATGAACAAGATTTTGCAAATGCAAAGGAATTTGCTAAATCTGTGCTTGCAAAGTTGCAAGGCTAATAGGTGAAAGGAGACATCTATGAGTTTAGCAAGCTTTTTTGAATCGATTCCGGAGAAGCAACGGAATCTGCAACTAGGATTGGCCTGTGATAACCCTATGAGTGGCGCCTTTCCTCATAAGCGCGTTGTTCACGCCGGTCTTAATGGGACTTTAATTTCACCGAAGGAATCGCAATCTGTATGGGACACTGTAATGCGTGGTACTCCTAAGAAGGGGCAAATGCAGTGTGCTTATATACATATTCCATTCTGCAAGACAAAATGTACGTACTGTGGATTCTTCCAAAATGGTACAAGTCAAAGTATTGAAGATAAATATATTGATGGCCTCACTGGAGAACTTAAGCTGGCTAGTGAAAGCCCACGCTTAAAGGATGGGCTTATTCACGCTGTATTTATTGGTGGTGGTACACCGACTTCCTTATCTCCAGCAAATTCAGAGCGTTTATTAAAAGCGATTAAGGAATACTTGCCACTCTCTAATGACTATGAATTGACCTTAGAAGGCCGTATCCATGATTTAATTCCTGAAAACCTTGAAGTATGGATGAATAATGGAGTTAACCGTATGTCTATTGGTATCCAGTCGTTTAATACTGAGGTGCGTCAAATGGTAGGACGTTTGGATACAAAAGAAACTGTACTCGAACGTTTAGTAGCTCTAAAGGCCTATGGGCAATGTTCTGTTGTTATCGACTTGATCTATGGCTTACCTGGTCAAACAATGGAAGTTTGGGAACAGGATTTAGCTGACCTAGTAAAATCTGGTGTAGATGGCGCTGACTTATATCAATTAAATGTATTCGATGGTAGTGATTTAAATCGCGATATTACGAGCGGTAAGGTACCACCAGCAGCCACAACGTCTATGCAAGGGGATATGTTTGAATTTGGACGTACCTATTTAGAGGCTCGTGCCTATCGCAGATTGAGTGCTGCACACTGGAGCGCCAATAACCGTGAACGTAGTTTATATAATATCTTAGCGAAAGCAGGTGTACCAATGTTCCCATTTGGCAGTGGCGCTGGCGGTAATGTTGATGGCTATGGTATGATGCTGCATCGTGCGCTTAAACCATATGAAGATATGGTAAGCCGTGGCGAAAAACCATTTATGGCACTTATGAAGCAAAGTGATTTACAACCATTTGTAAACCAAGTAGTAAGCCAATTGGAACAAGGCTATTTGAATATCAATACATTAGTGGCTATGGATTCTCGTTTAGATGAATTGAATTGGTTGTATAAACTATGGGAAGAACGAGGCCTAGTTTCGTATAATGGCTTATTGTATAAATTGACATCAGCTGGTGAATTCTGGACTGTTAATATTACGCAAAGTACATTGGAGGCTTTGGAATATGTGTTAACGGGCAAAAACTCCTTTGCCTTAGAATCCGTAGCGGCCCAAGATACGAAGACTACATCTAAGGAAAATCCTAATCAAGAGATACGTGGTATTGGCCAAGGTAAGGCTAATATTTCTGTACCAACAGATGAAGATAGTGAAGCACAACGTAAAGAGGCTCTTATTGCGAAAGCAAAAGCGGAAATTGCTAAAAGTGGTGCCTCTGGTGAATCGGCTAACCGCATGGTACAAGCGATGTATAATTTGAGTGCTGATGAAATTGAATACATGATGGAACGTATGATGTCCTAATTATCACTAACAACCTCTCATATAAATAACTACAAACATTGACAAGTACGTTTTATCTTAGTATTAAAACCCTAGATTACGATCTATTCTTTAAACTGGATGATTTAGTTTAACGAGAATATATCGTGGTCTAGGGTTTACTTTTTATGTGTCGGAATGTATTCTGTACATATAGTTATACAAGGTATTAGGAGGTTAGTATGAATACATTTGCTAACGAAGTGATAGATATAGTTGGTATTGGGGCTAGTACCTTAGATCGATTTATCGTAGTTGATCATTTTCCAACAGGGCGCGAGGTGCAACAGGCCATCTCGTCTACGACAGATGGAGGCGGTCCGGTGGCGACTGCACTAGCCACGGCTGGCAAATATGGATCTTGTACGGTAATGATTGACCGTATCGGTGATGATATGGTTGGACGCTATATTCTGGAGGACTTTCAAAAATATAATGTCAATACAGAGGGCATCCAAGTTGATGCGGATGCTAAGAGTGGAACTGCAACGATTCTTGTGAAAGAGAAGACCGGAGAACGAGCTGTATTTTTTGAACGTTCTACAGCGCTTGAGCCAGAGTTCTTAACCGATTATCAGGAAGTAATAGAACATGCATCTATCGTGCATATCAATGGGCGTCATCGCCATTTGATGCGCACTGCTATTGATATGGCTCGACAAAGTGGTACTATTATCTCTCTAGATGGTGGTGCCCAACGATACGATGATGATATGAGGCCAATTACCGAATCATCCCATGTGGTTATTGTGGCTCGCGACTATGCAGAAAAATATACAGGGACTACCAACCTAGAAGAAGCATGTCGTATCATTCATGACCGTGGTGCGTTAATAGCAGGTGTTACCGATGGGGCTAATGGCAGTTATTTTGTATGGCCTGATGGAACGGCGTATCGTTGTCAACCATTCCCACAAGATAATGTAGTAGATACGACTGGAGCCGGGGATAGCTTTCACGGTGCGTTCCTATCGAAACTAGCTCTATCGATTCGCCAAGTAAATGATGAATCGATAAAGCCTATTGATATATTACAATCCTTAGACCATAAACAGTTAGAGTCCGCTGCTATTTTTGCGTCTGCTGTGTCTGCACTTAATACACAGGGCATCGGTGGGCGTAGTGCGTTACCATCGTTAGAAACAGCATGTAACTTAGCTGGATTGGAGTAAGCATATGTGGCAAGAACATAGACCGCATCATGTGCAACGATATATGCAACAGAATCCATATCGATTGCTGGCGCTTAGCTTTTTAGCGGTTATGACGGTGGGAACGCTTCTTCTTATGTTGCCTATAGCCAGTGCACAAGGACAAGGTACAGCCCTTGTTGATGCGGCTTTCACTGCTGTATCTTGTGTATCTGTAACGGGACTCGCTACTGTGGACACTTATTATCACTGGTCCTTGTTTGGCAAGATTGTTATGGTCATCCTCATACAATTAGGTGGACTTGGTATTGTATCCTTTACAACCATTGTGGCTCTGTTATTGGGGAAGCGTGTAGGTCTTAAGAACCGACTATTACTTTCAGAAGATGTAGGTCAAGATGGGATGACGGGCCTTCTCCATGTGACGAAAAAATTAACTATTTATACATTGGCCATTGAATGTATAGGCGGAATTTTGTATGCTATTCAACTGCATCCATATATAGGTGATGATTCGCTCTATATAGGATTTATGCAAGCCATTTCTACATTTTGTAATGCAGGATTTATATTTTTTGACAATAATCTGCCCTATAAAATGGTAGGTGATGTAGTATTTAATGTTAATACGATGGCCCTAATCATTATCGGTGGTTTTGGGTATTTAGCAGCTTTTGATATATGGTCCCATCGAAAGGTGAGACGATTTGCAGATTTAAAACTACATACCAAACTTATGCTTATCGGTACGACTCTATTGATTGCACTAGGTGCTATTGTATTCCTCGGTGTAGAATGGGCGAACCCAAATACTTTTGGTCCTCTGCCTATGTGGGATAAGGTAATGGCTGCCATCTTTCAATCCGTAACACCGCGTACAGCGGGGATAGCTACTATTGATTATAGTCAACTGCATCCAATTACATTGTTTGTCAGTATTATCCTCATGTTTATTGGGGCTGGTCCAAATTCAACGGGCGGTGGTGTTAAAATCAGTACGGTTATGGTTGCCATCTTAGCATCGTGTACATTGTTCAATAACCGATCAGACGTAGAGGTATTCGGCCGACGCATATCTATGGTTACCGTTCTTAAGGCGAATGGGATTATTTTCCTTTCCATATTATTGGTATTGTTAGCTACGTGCTATTTAGCATGGAATGAGCCATTCGATTTCATTCGATTGCTGTTTGAGGTTACATCCGCATTTGGTACAGTAGGCCTTACGACGGGAATTACGCCTGATTTATCTGAAAGCAGTAAATGGGTTCTCATCTTGGTTATGTTTACAGGCCGTGTGGGCGTCATGACCGTCATTGGAACTTGGGCGTTACGGACCAAGCCGAATAAGCCGATTTCTTATGCAGAAGAGAATGTAATGTTATAACGATAGATGACAATACATCTAATAGAGGTACATAATGAAACAAAAAACAATAGCCGTTATAGGCCTTGGTAGATTTGGTACGACCATTGCCAAGATGTTGGCATCCATGAATCATGAGGTACTAGGCGTAGATATCAATCCAGATATTGTACAAAAAATATCTCCCTATCTTACACATGCCATCGTAGCGGATACTACTGATGAAGAGGCGATTAAAGCATTGGCATTAAGTCAATTCGATATGGTTATTGTAGCCATTGGTGGCAATATACAAGCGAATTTGATGACATCCATGCTTCTCAAGGAAATGCATATCTCTAAGGTTGTGGCTAAGGCAGAAAATAGCCTGCAAGGTAAAATGCTACAAAAAATAGGTGTAGATCAGGTTATTTATCCTGAGTATGATATGGCGTTGCGACTTGTTCAATCGTTGACGAGAGAACATGTGATGGACTATTTACAACTATCTAAGAATATTAGTCTTATTGAAATAAGTATGCCTTCTTTCTTAGTCGGAACTTGCTTAAAGGATTCTAAATTGCGTGAACAGTACAATCTAAATGCAGTAGGCGTTAGACGAAGTACAGGCCTTGATGTGCCACCAAATCCGACAGCCATACTTTCAGCAGACGATAAATTGCTTGTAATTGGGAATAATTCTGATTTAGATGAGTTAACTAAGTAGTTAGTATACGAAAGAAATATAATTACATCGAAAAAACATGATATAATAGAATAGAATTCAGTATAGGTCATACGTATTCGTATGGCCTTTTTAGATAGAAATGAAGGGTAGTATGACAGAAGAACAATATATAACGGCTCTCAAAAACAATCCTCATGGCATACGCAATATCCCTAATCCTACAGAGGGAATGCAGCTAGTCTGTGTGGAACAGAATGGGATGCTATTACAGTACATTAAAAATCCTACTCAGCGAGTGATTGAAACTGCGTTAGCACAGTCGCCGCGGGCCATTCAATATGTGGACAATCCAAGTGACGAATTATTGATTTCATTGGTCAAACAAGATTGGGCGGTACTTGAGTATATTCAACATCCATCAGATGAAGTAGTTTGCATTGCCTTAGACCAATCGGGATGGGCCATTCGATACATTACAAATCCATCAGAGGAATTACAGTTAAGGGCTGTAGAAACACAATATGATGCGTTGCAATATATTGCCAATCCATCAGAGCGGGTTCAAATGGCGGCTGTAAAATCTAATTATCTAGCGTTGCGCTATATCCAGAATCCGACATTGGACATTTTGAAAACCGCCGTGTTACAAGATCCACAGGCTATGCGTCAAATTACGAATCTAGATTTAGATACAGTGCTAGAGCTATTGAAGGTTTCTACATTGATACTTGGGTATGTACCAAAACAACTAGGACTTACCGTCGATATGGTTCGACAAATTATAACTGAAATGATTGCAAATCCTGCTGTAGAAGATCGCTATGTGCGGGAACTCGTAAGCAATCCTGCCATTGGTGGACGTCAATCAACATGGCCCATCGATATATTGTCATTAGTAGATGTATACGGATCTATAGAGGCAAAGAAAATTGCTATTGACCAGTATTTACTATATTAATTAAGAAGGAGTCATAATGAATTTTACAGATACAATGGCTAGTGTGGAATTGGTACTAGCCGCTAATCAAGTACCATTGCTCGTCGGTGAAACGGGGATTGGTAAAACATCGCTAGCAGCGCGCGTAGCAGAGGTACACGATTGGGAACTTGTCACCATTGATGGCAATCTTTTAAAAGAAGGCGAAATAGGCGGTTTGCCTACTGTGGAAACTGTATCCCATAAAGATAGTAATGGTATGGTTAAAGAAATAAAGACCACTGTGTATGCCGTGCATCATACATTAGAGCATGTATCACGGGCTGTTAATGCCGGTCGACATGTGTTGCTGTTTATCGATGAAATCAATCGGGCAGAGCATGCGGTGCAACAAGAATTGATGAATTTAATTTTGAACCGAGAAATTAATGGCTTTGCTTTGAGCGATGATGTGCGCATCATTGCGGCTATGAACCCAGAGGATTCCTTTGACTACCAAACGATTGATATGGACCCCGCCCAACAAAACCGTTTCGTATGGCTGTATATGGAAGCGGATTATATGCAGTGGATCGACTGGGCTATTTCCGCAGGCATTGAAGATAAGGTGGTGGAATTTATTTCCTCCTATCCAGATTATTTGAATCAACGTCACGAAGATGATATCGATGCGACACCGCGTTCCTTTGAACGGATATCTCATATTTATGGTATCTATAAGGAAGGTGGTTACAGCCGCGAAGTATTCCAAAATGTTATCCGTGGTAATGTGGGGAAACTCATTGCGGAGGCCTTCGTCAATTTTGTTGAAACTGAACAAGAACCATTGATTTCCTTAGATGATGTGTTAGAGGCTGTGCATAAACCAGGCGCCATTATGTCCTTGCAAGAACGTGTCAATGGTGAAAGTCCTACTCGCCTCTATGTATCCGCGAAAAATATGTTGTATCGCTTAAATCGCAATAGTAATGCAGAAGAAGTTCATCATTTTATTGAGTTCATCACATTGTATCCAGGTGATTTGCGCATGGCTGTTATGAAAGATTTACGCAATACCTATGCTCATGTGTATAGCTATGCTATTGAGGATGATCTCTTTATTGAAACGTTTTTTGAAGCCAATCGTTAATTGTGAAAGTGCATATGACAGGTAGAAATTATGAATCGAAATTTAGATAAAGACGATATTCGGGATGCGTCTGACCTGCTCACTAATATAGACGGATGGGAGAAAACTGGGCGCTATAATGAAGAGGATATTAAGGAACTCAATCGATGGCATAGAAAGCGGAACCAGATTGCTCGTGATGCAGATGCGTTGTATGAGCAATTATACGCGCGTTATCAAGCGTATGTAGATGAACATCCAGTGCATAAACCACAGGCAGAAGATATTGCTGTAGATATGGTAAATCACAATATGTCGGATAGCCATATTGGCACAATAGGCAAGGGATTAACGGAACTGTATGATGGAGAAGGCACGGACCTCGATGTATTGACACAACACGTACTAGCCGATGGCTATGAGCAACGGTTATGGCATATCTTACATGATGTAAATAGTTTATTGCTCGACGAGGATCAATTCTTTGGCTATTTTTATCTACAAATGACGCATCAGGTACGCTTAGACATGACCAGCGCTTTTGGTATCAACCTTAAACATGGTGGCTATGTGCTATATGTAAACCCTTTCATTATGCTACGACAACCGCCAGACGTTATGAAAGACGGCATTAAACGAGAAATATTACATGTCATATCGGCTCATTTGATGCGGGTCAAAGAACTTAGTCAACGGTTTAATAAAAAAGCTGTTCACATGGCCATGGATATGGTGGTCAATGATTATTTAGAACATGTTGACCGCGATGCAGTTACTGTTGCCAATGTAAATGCGAGATATGGACTGTTACTAAAGCGATTCCGCACATTGGAGTACTACGCAAAGGCCATTGATAAGGCGATGCAGGAAAAACCAGATCTTTTTATAGCTGTCGAGGATTCCAGTCAAATCATAGCAATGGAGTTTAATGCCGATTCGAGCCATGATATATGGGATGAGTCCGATGCTATCGATACAGAAACTATGGATAAAATTACGGAACGCTATATCAATGAAGCATCAAAAGGGGATATGGAAGGCTATGTAAAAAGCCTTATCGACACATTCCAAAAGACGCGTCGGTCCTTACCTTGGTATTTTTATCTTAAAAAGTTGATGGGTAAAGTGGCTAGTGGACATAAAAAAACGACGATGCGTCGCAATCGTCGTCAGCCTGAACGTTTAGAATTGTCTGGCACATTACGCCAACATAAGGCGAATGTATGGGTAGCCCTCGATATGAGTGGCAGTATTACAGATGCGGAATTTACCAATGCGTTAGAACAAGTATTACAAATTGTTCATGCCTATAATCATCGCATTACCATTGTGGAATGTGATAACGAAGTACGTCGAACCTACACAATGGAAACTGTGAAAGACGTAAAACCACGCCTTGATGTGCGCGGGTCTACTGCTTTCTCACCCGTATTTTCTCTAGCTAATCAACATCACGTAGATTTACTCGTATACTTTACGGATGGCAAAGGCGAAGATCGCCTTCGAGAAGCGCCTAAAGGATACAAAGTACTTTGGGTACTTACGGGATCTGAACCTAAACTATCCTTGCATAATCCACACGGCATAGTCCGTGAATTGGGCTATGTAGCTGTTGATGAAACACAAGATATCGACGAATTCGTGAGAATGAGCAGTAGGTCTGGGTTTTCCATGGCAAATCAAGAGTAATCATCACTTAACAATCTTAATTAGACTATATTCTTTACGGCAAAGGAAGGTGAGGGTGTCTAAAATCTTCCACCGGCTGTTTCTTCGCCCCTTTGGGGCTCAGGTCAAAGTCAGATTTTAAACACCCTCACCTCCCCTTTGAACGTTTCGTTAATTTAGTCTATTAAGATTGTCAAGTAGCTGATTACATCGGGGAAAAAGAGAACAGGCCAAAGTCAGGTTCTAGTTGCAGACTCTTTAAAATATAAGAAACAAGAAGAAAATGGGGGAAGTTCACAGAGCAAAAGTACGATGAGTTTTTTGAATAGATAATGTTATTGATTTTAATATTCAGGATTGATAAAATCAATTCATATATTAACTATAAGTATTTTTAATGTATTGTTTTTGAGTTCAATTAGGGGAATGTTATGAACAAAATTTTTAAAGTAATGTGGAATGCAAAAAAAGGATGTAATATAGTTACATCTGAAAAGGCAAAAGGTACATGCCGTTTCCAAGGATCTACTCGATTAGCTGCAATAGCTATATTAGGTTTAACTATAATCACTAGTGGTGTGAATACAGCTAGTGCCGGCGGGGCGACTACTACAGTTGGTACAATTGAAGTTAATACCTCAAATGATCTTACATATGTCGGCGGTATTTTACTGCCTGGTACAAGTTTAACAGCTATGAATTCTAAGACATATTCAATTTCTGGTACAATTGCAAACCCTACAAGTATGGCATTTAATGGGGGTATGAATACGACTGCTTATATATATGCAAATGGTCAGTTAGTTCCAGAAACATCCTTTCAGGCAAATGGTACAGAGCAAGCAACATCTACTCGTCTTATTACTAAAACGTGGAATGATAGTGGCACTGTTGATGGTAATGGAAACTATATTCATTCTACAAGTCCAGTTAAAAAAGCTGCCCAAATTTCTCCAGTAGAAACTAAACAAACCGTAATTTCCTCACCTGGTAAAGCGCAGAAAGGTACAATAAAGACAGAAGTTCTTGGAACCAAAACTACTACGACTACGGGTAAAACTGTAACTATTAGTAAATTGTCAGATAATTTAGCATTTGCAAATATCGCAGGCCTTGCTGAAGGCGGTGCAAGTACTATGGCATCTTATGATGCAATGCTTGATGATATCACGCAAGCTGCATTAAATGAACATGCTAAAGCAATCAACACTTTAACAGAGCTCGCTGTAGATGCTCAAAATGATAAGCAAACAGCTTTTGTAGATGCTAATGGTAATAAAGTTGTAAAAACAACGGACTCTACTGGTACAACAGAGGGGTATTATTTAGAAAGTGATATTGATTCCACTACAGGTAAGGCAAGAGTTGGTGCCAGTACAGTAGCTCATTCCGATATTCATGTAAGTCTATTGGATGCATCTGGATCTACGACTAATCCTACAAAATTGAGTAACGTTGCTGACGGCACAGTTGCTGCTAATAGTAAAGATGCAGTCAATGGTGGTCAATTATTTGATGTAAAAACGACAGCAGACGCTGCCAATACTGCAGTTACAACTAAAGGAATCAAATTCGATGGTGATACAGGTACAACTATCACTCGCAAACTAGACGAAACATTAAATATAAAAGGGAATACAGCAGCTAGTGCTGTATTAACAGATGGTAATATTGGTATTGTTGCTGATGGTACAGATACACTGTTAGTTAAATTAGCACAAAAGATTAATCTTGGTACAGCTGGTTCTGTTACAATGGGCAATACTGCCATTAGTAACGCTGGTGTAACCTCAAAAGACGCTGCTGGTAATACAACTGTACTAAATGGTTCTGGTCTATCTTTCACCGACAACACGGGTGCTATTGGTCCTAGTATTACAAAAGATGGTATCAATGCGGGGAATAAAACAGTTAGCAATGTAGCCACAGCCGTTAATGGTACAGATGCCGTTAATAAAGCGCAATTAGACGCGGCTATTGCAGCAATCCCTACAACGGGAGGAGCGACTACACTTAAGACTGCGGCAGATAACAGTACCACAGGAACCGTAGCATTAGCAACTCAATCTCTTGCCGTTAATGGTACTGCTAATTATGTAACAACGACTGCAAATGGTAATGC
>CAKPXN010000012.1 GCA_934202095.1 uncultured Veillonella sp. | reverse complement strand
CTCCTGTAAAATACAGGGAAGCATCCATGTGTTTAGGCTAGTAAATAATATGTGTCCAGGAAAATGGGTACATATCACTAAATCGCAAAGTTCAGTAATCTTTGAAAATAAAAGAGAGGCATTAAGTATTTTGCTGATAATTAAACAGGGAAGGGAATCATATGATTCCCTTCCCTGTTTAATTATGATATAATTTATATCAAAGTGAGGCATAAATGGTTTCGACGCCAGACTTCGCTTCTAATGTTTATAATTGAAGAAACGGTCTGACTCTCAATGTCGGGCCTTTTTTCATGCCACGATTAGAAAGCTAGCTTTTAGCTAGAGGTCAATCACTTTGCAGCCATGATAATAGTCGCTACAAGTATACCAAAGGAAATCATTAAAGATAGCACTTTGTATGTACTCATATTGATCACCGCCAATCTCTAGAAGATTAGCAAAGACTGGACCCATTTAGAGGCCTCAAGTTCAATATAGCGATGTCACTTGTAAAAGTAAATAGATTAGAGGTTCCTAATAGTCACCTAGGTGACCAATAGGAGCCTTTTTTGATTGAAATATTATTTTGAGTAAGAGTATTTTGAAAAGTGGTTCATTAAATATTCATGTATGTTCTAAGATATGTTAAACTATTTATAATGTACTAGGATATTAATTTTGATATTTGTTTAGTACTATGAGTTCGTGGAGGACATTATGGGATATTTTGATAAATTGCCTGCAGAAGAGCAAGTTTCGTATTTAATAAAATCTATTTTAGAGGTACTTAGTCAAGCTAGTACTCCATTAAAGACGTCAGAGATTCGTTCTTTAATAATTCAGGCAGATACTAAGATTGCTGAATTTGCTAATACTGAATATACATCTAAAAGAACAAGAAATACGTATAATAAATTTACAATCAAGTTTGGGCTAGCACTTAAAGAATTAATAGTTCTAGATATTGTGGAGCGTCAAATTGAGGATAAAACTCTTGTTTTGACATCTAAAGGTCGTTCTTTAAATTTAGAGTTATTAGATGTTCAGAAAGAAATTAGGGATAAAGCGCAAGTTTATTGGAAAGAGCGACGAAAAAAGTTAACTAGGAAAAAAACAAAGGCGACTAATGTAGAAAAAAGTGAAAAGAGATTGTTATGGAGAGCAACTGCAAACTTTAAAGAATCTGGTTTTTCTTGGTATCAACTTGAAGTTGGTGATGTTGTTACGTACAACTATGCAACTGAAAAGAACATAGAAATCGGAAGATTTGGCTTAGGGTATAATAAAGATTCTGGAGCGAGATCTAATCAACCTGCTGGTTCCGTAGTTTGTGTTTTTCAAATTGTTGATTATTTGAGTTTACCTGACTCACAAACTAATAAAGCTGTGTTACGTTGTGTTCATAAATTTGATAACCCAATAAGTCTTTCTGAGATTAATAGTTGGTTTAATGATGGAAGTTCATTAAATCTTCAAGGTGGGCTTGCCTCAATTTCAGATACTCAAGCAGATATTATTATTAATAAATTTGAAAGTATTATACCTAAATTATCACCTTTTATAAAAAGTAGTAAAATATTTTTACCAATAGATCAAAGAGAGTACCCACTACAGAGAGAGTACCCATTACAGGTAATGTATTATGGTGCTCCAGGTACTGGTAAAAGTTATAGGATAGCCTCCTTAATAAAGAAAAGTTATCCAGGATACACTGAGTATGATGATAATCCTTATGTTTTTCGTACTACTATTTACCGTGATTATTCTTACTTTGATTTTGTAGGTAATATTATGCCTGTAACAAAAGAAGGAAAAGTTAGTTATGAGTTTGTTCCAGGGATATTTACAACTGCATTATGCGCAGCCTTGAGAACTCAAGATAGAAACATAGATGTTTATCTTATTTTAGAGGAAATGTCTCGTGGTGATATTGCTAGTATTTTTGGCGATATATTCCAACTATTAGATAGGGATGATACTGGTAAAAGCATGTATGGCATTAACAATAAATCCATTTATGAATACCTTATATTAAATGGAGTAATAAAAGCAGGCCACAAAATTATCATTCCATCAAATTTACATATCATAGGAACTGTTAATACCAGTGACCAAAATGTTAATGTTATTGATACTGCTTTTAAACGAAGATTTGATTTCAAATATATTGGTGTAGATCCTATTCCTGTCGATGGCAAAGATGATGAATACGTTAACAATTTTGATATTAAATTTACAAATTCTGATACGTATGAGTGGGTAAAACTATATCAAGCTATTAATCATATCATTATAAACGATTTAGGATTAGCTGAAGATAAGCAATTAGGGCCTTTCTTCTTAAAGGATAAAGACAAGGATAAAGACAAGGATAAAGACGATGATGATGCAAACCGTGAACAAGTTGCTGATAAGCTATTGCATTATTTATGGCAAGATGTTGAGCGAGTTTCATATACTGGTGCTAGTCTTTTTACTGATGATATTAAATCTTTTAGCCAATTATATTCAAAGTTTAAGAATAAAGAGAATATTTTAAGTGAATCTGTAAAACAAACATATGGAAACTTATAAAATGAATAATGATGTATTAGATTATCATTTTGAAATTATTAATGATGGCAATGAATTGACAGAATCATTTTGTCGAAAGTGGGATATTTACTCATACTGTGATCGATATAATGAGAAGTTAAAATGCTCTTTCGTTGGTATGGTAGTAAAAAAAGATAATATTCTACTTTCTTTCCCTAAGCACTATCATGTTGATAAAGTAATTTTGAGAGATGAAAAATCAAAAGTATTGCAAGATATGAAGGATATATTGCATATTATAAAGCGAGATAGAGAGCTATATGGTGTTGAACCAGGACAATTAGCTGATACGATACCAGTAGATGCTTATCAGTATATCCTTACATATTATTTAGAGTTTGGTTTATATCATCGCCAACTAAGAGATACAGTTAAAGGTTATAAAGGTCATATTAATTGGCATCAAACAATAAATTCGATTCGTCCCTTATTAAGTGATGGAAATTTTATATACTCTCCGTTTGTAGTTAATTGTGAATATGATGAGTCAATTTTTATTACGGAATGTATGGATTACGTATTATTTGATTTCTATAATACCTTTCAAACTTTGTTAGATGATATTCATCCGTATAAGCGTCAATTTTATAATCCTATATTTGATGAGTATGATTTTTGTATTGCTAAATTGCAAACATTATGTGGTAGGCTTTTTAAGGATTATGAACGATTATTATTGAAATCGTTGATCAGATACTTTCAATGGAAAAGTAATCGAAGTAAATCATCTAAATTCTTAACCTTGTATTTTGAATTGGTTTGGGAACGAATGATACATATGTATTTATCTAAACATATACGTATTTGGGGGCATGATTATGAAATTACAAAGGAAGAACAACCTTGTAAGCTAAATATAATAAAACCAGATAGTATGGATATAGAACAACGAGAAGCGGATGAGAAAAGCCGATTCTCTATTCAATTTGATCATTTCTTTAAAACCTGCACAAGTAAAAAGCAACCATTAATATTATTATTTGATTCTAAGTACTTTACTAATGATGTGAATTCTTTTAATTATAAGCAAGCATTTTATTATTACTATTTACGAGGTAAATATAAAAATGCCATTATTAAAAGTGCTTTAGTGATACCTACATCTGGTGAAAGGGAAACCGTTGTGCATGTTGATAGACAGCATATTGATGGTCTATATATTCGTGAAGAATATATAAATCTTAAAGATGTAATTGACTGCTATAAAAAATCGATATCTTGATTTTAATCATAAAATGTATATAAGTTTAAATCCTCCTAATAGTTATGAAATAGCAATTAGGAGGATTTTTTATGGGGCGTTTAATACACATATAAAAAGGTATACTGATTATAGAGAAGGAGGAATATTCATATGAAAAATATTGATAGAACTCAAACGAATATTTTAAAAATGATTAATCGGTATGTAGGTAAGAAGTACATTTATATTTTACCTCTTGTATATCATGATCATGAGGACCATAGGAATGGTAATTTTTGGGAAAATAAAGTGGCAGATGTATTAACGTCTTGTAATATTCCTTGTTTTGTAACATATGCGAATTATCAAAGTACACCAGAGGTGCCTAAGGGAGAGCGAAAATATGAAAAGTCACCTACGTTTATATTTTTCTGTGAAGCTTGGCAAAGTGAAGAGTTAAATTGTGTTATTCGCATTCTTTCTGCAAGGGTTGAACAACAACATTATATTACTATTGATTTAGAAAAAAGCGTAAGAATTGTTGAGTTATTTAAAAATCGTGGTGTTGTGGAGCCTTGTGAAGTAAAAGAACTTGGTAAATGGTCTATGAAAAGGTATTATAGTTATCTTAAACAGACACATATGATTAAATATCAATTGGTAGATTATGATATTAATCCTAGATATATTCCTGATAACTTTATAAAGTTAGATCATCATGAACTATTAAATTGTATAGATGAGTCTATTAAAGAGTTTCTTAGTTTAGATCTTCTTGATAAAAATTTATCTCTAGAAAACTATCTATCTAAAGCCGGATTAGTTAATTATAAAGTTATCTATGAATCAAAAATGCCAGAAGACAATCGGTTATTGGAAGCATATAGAGTTATAGATATAAAGGAAATACCTAAAGAGTTAAGATTACAATATGCTATTAAATTAGTAGAAAAATATCCATTAGATGCATGTTTGTTTGAGGTTGAGGATAATTCGTATATTTCTATTATATGTAAAAATGATGGATTCTATTATCTTCAGTTTAATTATGAGTTTACTGGAGAGAAATATCATGAGGTACATGGATGTAAGCAAAAGAATTTAATTGAGTATTATCTACATTTAACCTTTAATTTACAGCCTACAATGAAATATTCTATAAAGTACAGAAGTGATTATCTAAGTATAATTGAACGTAATAATGTTGTTTATTGATGGCAATATTTATAATAATTGCTGCATAAATGACTATCTAATAATGTAGAAAAATGATGATATAAAAATGTAAAGCCGATTACATGTTTGAAAGGGGCAAATATGAAACAAGAAGAACTACAAAATAGAATAGATGATGCATTGGAATTAGATGATTTATTAAGTTTACCACGTGGATTCCATATAGCAGAAAATGTCTTTGGTCAAGAGATGTATATATGGAGAGAAACAGTAGGTGAAGGCTATAGTTTGATGTTTAGAACACACAATAAAAATGAGCTTTATATAGAGGATTTTAATGAAGATGGCCAATTGATTAATTGCAGATATGAAGAAGTTGAATTGGATTAACTCTATATGTTACGCTTAATAAGTAATTATGTGTTTATATGTTTGGGTGATTAGGAGTAAATATCATGCCTACATGGTCCGGTATACGACATAAGTTAGAAACAGAATATTTAGCACCTAGCTTGCGAGGCCATATTCAATATTTTGCTACCTCGTATAGCAAATCGCCTGATCATGAGGGCAGGGCTGCTATTAGATATAATGGGAAGGAAATTATAAAGGGGAATTATTGGAATCAATATGTGAAAGCGCATCTATTTCCTAAAGATGATACATATGAACAGAGAATGCATGAAGGATTTCCGTTCATAGACAATACAGCGTTAGAATTAGGCGTATTTGATCAGCGTTGTTTTTATCAGGCTTTTGATGAATTTGACAATCAAAATATTGATAAAAGCCTATCTAGTGATAATCTAATTATACGTATCTTTGCCATTTTAGATAGACGTGTCGGTAAACGTAAACTTTTTTCTATGAGAGAGCTTATGGAGGAGCAACCGCCTGTATTCCAAGAGTTTTATGCTATTCGTATGCATCACGAAGGTTTATAGATGAAAACACGGAAGGAAATTGTGCAATTCCCTTCCGTGTTTAAATATGATATAATTTATACCAAAGTGAGGCATAAATGGTTTGGACGCCAGACTTCGCTTCTAAAGTTAAAAATCGAAGAAACGGTCTGACTTCACAGTCGGGCCTTTTTTCATGCCACGATTAGCAAAGACTGGACCCATTTAGAGGCCTCAAGCTCAATATAGTCCTGTTAATAACAAAAGTAAATAGATTAGAGGTTCCTAATAGTCACCTAGGTGACTATTAGGAACCTCTTTTGTTATCATTTTATTACTATATAAGTACATTACAATATACAAAATATAGTTAGTGTATATTGAGGAAATCTTATGTTTAGAAAATCTTTGTTATTCGGTGGTCTGATTGCTGTGTTGTGTTTGAGTGGTTGTAGCAATGCTAATGAGTTGCCTAGGTATAATGCAAAAGTTAAGCATTCTAGTGCTGATTTTTATAAGAATGATTTAATGGATAGTATTCTTAATGAAAAAATCTATAATGCTACTAGTGCTTCGGATGTTAGTGATGCGACTAGACTACTATATCGTGTTGATGAGATGAATGCTGAGCAACGTAGAAATTTAAACTATTCTATGTGGCGTGCCCAATATAATGCTGTAACCGAAGTTCATATGCATACTGATAAGGGCGGGCTTTCCTATACACTGCCTTTTCCAGCTTTCAAAGGTGGTACACAATCTGTCCCTATTCCGAATGTGAAAGATACTAATGCATTGGTGTATACATTTAACCATCCTTTTATTTATACTAGTTTATTTGTGGATAATCATCCGTATGAGCAAAGTGCTCAATATTTGGGCAAACCCTATAATGAATTAAAGCAAGACTATGTACGTTCTGCATTGCAGGAAAAATGGTCACATATGAATCAAGATCAGTTTGATATATCCAGTATTGATGGTAGTACTTTCAAAGGAGAAAGGATTATTAATGGCCGTTGGAGCACCATGAAAACTAAAGGCGATCCTACCTTTGTGGCAAATGATATTTCTTTTTCCTTAAATAATGAGCCTAATACGCAATATGTACTTACCTTGATGGTTAGAGAGGATGGCGAGCGAGGTATTGGTAAACGGGGCATCGAGGATATTATCGCTAATTATATTGTGCCTAATATTACTTCATTAGAACGGTTAAATAAGGATAGTCATTTTGAAAGCTTTAATAACTATAATTATCGGGTATTAAATGATGCCGTTGAGGAAGCATCCGGTAATGAGCATATTAAAATATATAAGGATCCTACAGGTATTTCGCAGATGATAGAAGTATATCCTGTTGAGCATAAGGGGGAAATCTGGGCTAATCTTGTTGACATTGTCACAATCTCTGAAGCACAGTTAAAAACTAGAAAGAATATGCGTAGTGGTAGCCATACGTATATATGGAATGATAGTGTTCCTGGCGTGCTGGTAACATTTGAATATGAAGATGGTATTAGTGAATGGCGATTTAGCACGCAAGATGCACATAATCTTTATATACATACAATCTATTATAAATATGATGCGAATCGAAAGACTTTGCCACCTCTAGCAGGAATCGCCTCTGATGCGAAGATTTCAAACTTGGGTGATACATATAAGGGCGAAGTAGATTTTTTATGATATAATTAATATCAAAGTGAGTCATAAATGGTTTGGTAGCCAGACTTCGCTTCTAAAGTTTAAAATTGAAGAAATGGTCTGACTCTACTGTCGGGCCTTTTTTCATACCAGTAAATTTAAGGAGTAAATAGCATGCCTACATGGTCCGGTATACGACATAAGTTAGAAACAGAATATTTAGCACCTAGCTTGCGAGGTCATATTCAATATTTTGCTACCTCGTATAGTAAATCGCCTGATCATGAGGGCAGGGCTGCTATACGATATAATGGTAAGGAAATTATAAAGGGAAATTATTGGAATCAATATGTGAAAGCGCATCTATTTCCTAAAGATGATACATATGAACAGAGAATGCATGAAGGATTTCCGTTCATAGACAATACAGCATTAGAATTAGGCGTATTTGATCAGCGGTGCTTTTATCAAGCTTTTGATAAATTTGATAATCAAAGTATTGATAAGAGTTTAGTTAGTGATAATTTAATTGTACGTATTTTTGCAGTTTTAGATAGACGTGTCGGGAAACGTAAACTTATTTCTATGAGTAACTTTATAGAGGACCAACCTCTTGTATTTCAAGAATTTTATGCTATTCGTGTGTACCATGAAGGTTTGTAAACAAAACACGGAAAGAAATTGTTCAATTCCCTTCCGTGTTTAGATATGATATAATTATATCAAAGTGAGGCATAAATGGTTTCGACGCCAGACTTCGCTTCTAATAAGAAAAATTGAAGAAACGGTCTGACTTCTCTGTCGGGCCTTTTTTCATGCCACGATTAGAAAGCTAGCTTTTACCTAGATGTCAATCACTTTGCAGCCATGATAATGGTCGCTACAAGTATGCCAAAGGAAATCATTAAAGATAGCACTTTGTATGTACTCATATTGATCACCGCCAATCTCTAGAAGATTAGCAAAGACTGGACCCATTTAGAGGCCTCAAGTTCAATATAACGATGTCAAGTGTAAAAGTAAATAGATTAGAGGTTCCTAATAGTCACCTATGTGACTATTAGGAACCTTTTTTGCTTGACTTTCATAAATTAACTCAACTTAATATGTTACAATATGATTAAAACTAGTATTGTATGGAGAGATGTATATGCTAAAGCGATTATTATTAAGTGTTATTATATTGAGCGCTATTAGTGGTTCTAGTTATGCTGTTGATGTGAATCTTCCTGGTGCGGATCCAAGTATTTCGCGTGATGCATATGTACAAGCGGTATATACGACTGATAAAATTGAGTCTACATATGATGAGAGATTAAAAAAGAAGGCAGATTCATTTTCCGCTTATTCTAAAGAGCGCTTTAATCAAGAGTTTGGTGTAGTTGTAGATAACGATGCAGTAGAAGCCTTAAAAAATGAGATTTATGCTATTGAGCGACGTAAGTATGATGGTAACACAGTAGTGAATTTACATAATAAAAAGGGAGGTCTATCAGTAACATTACCATTTAGTGCAGTACAAAAAGAGGCATTAAGTGATTTTCCAGATGCAGCGGCTGGTTATTTATTTCAGTCCCCAATGATTGTTACTGCTGTTATTGAAAATGAAATGCCAGATTCTCCTGATAAAACAGATGTGGTTTTTAAATATGATGGTCTTAGTAAAAGTTACTGGAGAAAAACAACTCTTACTGGTGCTGTAGATATGGACATTATTGCTTTAAATTTTGAGTTGAGTAAGCATCCTAAGCAAACATATAATGTTATTCTGTATCCTCTTGTAACGGAGAGTGTCACATCAAATGATATTAATAAAATAATGGCTAATTATGTATTGCCTTCAATTCATTCTCTTCAAGATTTAAATGACTATAGCCGAGTAGAAAACTATAAGAAATATTCTTTTAGAGTCCCTAAAACAGCCGTTATAGAAAATAACCCTAATGTTAAGATAGATGGTGTGACTTTCACAGTTGATAAAGATATAAGGCAACAAATTTTGATTGACCCTGCAAATAATTTGGAAAAGGGTATATTTAGTTCATTTGACGAAATTGATCTGTTACATAAAATAGATAATAAGACTGCTGAGTTCTTTGGATTTCCTGGAGCCCCAAAGATTATCAAAGGCAGTCATTCCTTTGTTTGGAATGATGGTGTGCCAGGTTTATTACTAGATCTTGAATTAGATAATCGACAGGGTATATTGATGTTTATTATTTATGATGACAGTTTTAAGTACCAAAATTCAATCCAATATCCCTTAGATAATAGTACATATACTAAGGTACAGTTACGAAAATTAATTACAGATGCAACATTATCTGACATTGGTAATATGTATCAAGAGGATGTTTGGTTTATCTAATCCTTATTTTTTATCTTATAGTAAAAAGGCCCTATCTATCGTTCTTAATTTTGGATTTTATAGATTTATTTCAATAAATTTTTACTATATAATGAAATTATTATGAGATGCACGTGGTATGATTTATTTTATTGTAGCCAATTCAGTAATTAAGGCGCTAATAATTATTTTTTCTTTTATTGAAAGTGGTGTCCTAGATGAATGTAAATCATGTGTTATTAATATTTAAATCTGCGTTAGAATATGCTGATTTTAAGGGGATTAATAATTTGTTAGCAGACAATTGTCAGTATATTAATGTCGAGAGGAATATATTAAAAACTGGAAAGGCAGAAGTATATGATTTTCTAAATTCAATAGCAAAAAGAACTAAAGATGAAAATGTAGCCGTGTATGCACATATGATGACACTTCGGGGAGAAATCAAAGAAAAAGAGTTGTTTAATGAAGGTCAAAGAGGACTCGCTATTGCATACAATGAAATAGACAATTATGCTATATGTATGTTTATTGAGTTAGATTCAAATAATTTTATTAATAAAATTATTGTTAGTAATAAAATTCCAAGTTTTAGACTTGATAAACATCGTGCTGAACATAAGTCCCCTCCTATAGATTACATTTTTTATAAGACTCCTGTTGATTTTTTGGATTGGCTTACGGCTATTAGCATTTGGTTAGAAACTGGATATGTAGATGAGCATTCTTTTTATGATTCACTTGCTGATGAGTGCTGTGTACATTTTCAAAGAAAAGATCAAGAACCTATTTTGTTGTTAGGTAAGGAACAAATTATAAATGACTTTAGTAAGATAATGAATTTATTTTTCTATACTATGCCACATATAATTATTGATAAGAATAATAGATCCGTTATAAAGTATGGACCTATGACGATTGAAATCGGCCGTAGTTTAGCGGGGCCAGCAAATTCTGTACATATTTATATTGACGATAGTGAAGATTAGTTTGCATATTATTTCTTGTAAGGTTTATTATGCTTTAAAACAAAAAAGAAATCGCATGAGATTCCTTTCCCTGTTTAGATATGATATAATTTATATCAAAGTGAGGCATAAATGGTTTGGACGCCAGACTTCGCTGCTAGAATTTAATGTTGAAGAAACGGTTTAACTTCTCTGTCGGGCCTTTTTTCATGCGTTAACTCACCGCCAATCCTCGAGTTGATTAGCAAAGATTGGACCCATTTAGGGACCTCACTTTAATAATATATCGATGTCAGTTGTAAAAGTAAATAGATTAGAGGTTCCTAATGGTCACGTAGATGACCATTAGGAACCTTTTTTACTTGACTTTCATAAATTAACTCAACTTAGTATGTTACAATACGATTAAAATTAGTATTATATGGAGAGATGTATATGCTAAAGCGATTATTATTAAGTTCTATTATATTGAGTTCTATTGGTTTATCTGTTCAAGCTATCGATGTAAATATTCCTGGTGCAGACCCAAGTGTTGCTTCAAATGCTTATGAAAATTATGTCTTTTCAGATGAATATATAAAATTAGATAAGACTAAGATGGTGAGTGAATCATATGAAGCTAATAAAGATAAACCCAGTATGGTGGATTATAAAAAAGAAAACTCTTTATCGGACCAAGAATTAAAAAAGATTACAGAGAATTATGCTTCCATGTTACTAGGTGTTGTTGAAGGTAAAACAGATGTAATTTTACACACTAAAAAGGGAGGGATACATTTAACTACACCATTGGTATTAGATTATAAAATTAAATTAGATAATCCTCATGATTCTACTATATGCTCTTGGGATACTCGGTACATACCTTTCTGGATAAGTGTAGATGAGTATTTAGCTGAAAAAAGTAGAGAGAACATGGGAAAGCCTAGTGACAATTTTACTGGTACTGATAGTAGAAAACTTATATTACAAGGACTTTCAAAAAATCAAAAGTCCACTATGGTATTAAAGCAAGATTCAGTACAGGGGGCGGGTTTTACTTATCCTAGATTAAGAGATTCCTATTGGGAACAAGCTAGCTTTAAAGAAAAACAGTCGAGAGATATATACTGGAGTAATATGATTAGATTTGTCTATGAAAAGGAACCTGATGTTCAATATCGTTTAGGTTTTATTATTGAACCTAAGGCGGATAATCATCCATCTTCAGATATAGCGAATCAGTTATTAGTTAATTATGTATTACCATCTATAACTCCATTAGCCGATATGAATGCATATTCTAAGCAGATAATACCAAATAATACCAATGGATTTTCGTATAGGGTATTAAAAGATAGCTTAGTGAGTGATGAAGTATTTGAAGGACATCAAATTAAAGTCTATAATTATAACAATACGATTTTACAGCATGTAGATTATGTTAGCAGACCTACAAGTAATAGTGAGGATCCGTATGGTTATGTTGATGATATACTTTCTTTAGGTCAAGACAGTACAGAGAATTCTAATAATATCAAATCATATCGTTACAACTTAGTTTGGAATGATGGTATTCCTGGGATTTTTCTTGAACAGGAATTTTTTGATGGTAGTGGTCGAATGCTATTCATTACACAAAATGATAAGATTAGATTTATTAATGTTATTGAATATGAAAAATTAGATCAAGGTATAACAAAAGCACAGTTACGTAATATGTTAATTGATGTAAATGTATTACAGACACATAATAAAAACTCTGATGCTATTGATGTATTTAATTTGATTGTAAATAAATAATAGATATTAATAGGGAAAGAAATCACATGAGATTTCTTTCCCTCATTAAATATGATATAATTTATATCAAAGTGAGGCATAAATGGTTTGGACGCCAGACTTCGCTTCTGATTTTTAATATTGAAGAAACGGTCTGACTTCTCTGTCGGGCCTTTTTTCATGCCACGATTAGAAAGCTAGCTTTTAGCTAGAGGTCAAGAGGGAGAGCCCTATGTTGTATTTAGTCATTGCCGTCATCGTCATTGCACTTATTGCAAAATCTAGATCATCGAATAATCAAACAGATAGTGATGCGGATATAGAGAAACAGAATCGCATATTAGACGAAGTTAATCGTACATACGGAAATATTGAATCGTATGAACCACAATTAGAACCTTCAGATATAGAGGGGATATATTTTAATGAATTTCGTGAATATGTTGATGCACAGGGGCATGTGTTGACTCCAGCAGAGATTGATGAAATCCGGTATAAAGATGATTATAGAGAGGATATCGAGCAGGATTTTCCTTTAAAGTAGTAGAATGTATGTATTATTATGATATGGAGTAAATTTTTACTAAAAGCAAGAATTTTATGTTGTTTGTATATACTATAAATGGTTATAAATGAAAACACGGAAAGAAATTGTTTGATTCCTTTCCGTGCTTAGATATGATATAATTTATATCAAAGTGAGGCATAAATGGTTTCGACGCCAGACTTCGCTTCTAGTTTTATAAAATTGAAGAAACGGTCTGACTTCTCTGTCGGGCCTTTTTTCATGCCACGATTAGAAAGCTAGCTTTTAGCTAGAGGTCAATCACTTTGCAGCCATGATAATGGTCGCTACAAGTATACCAAAGGAAATCATTAAAGATAACACTTTGTATGTACTCATATTGATCACCGCCAATCTCTAGAAGATTAGCCAAGACTGGACCCATTTAGAGGCCTCAGGTTCAATATAACGATGTCAAGCGTAAAAGTAAATAGATTAGAGGTTCCTAATAGTCACCTAGGTGACCAATAGGAACCTTTTTTGTTTTTATAAAATTTATTGAATTGTGTTACAATACAGTTAGTATTAGTGTGTTATGGAGAGAAATATATGTTAAAACGTTATATTACCTTGCTCAGCTTAGGATTATGTTTAGCAGTACCAGTGTTTTCACAAGCAATTGATACAACACCAATGATACGTGTTACGAATGAGCATAATGGTCAACATGATGCCGCATTAGATACTTTCACAGAAACAAAATTCTTCGGACCGTATCAATTTCGCGTATTGAAGGATGCTATTGAAACGAAAGGCGAAACAAAGGATATTGATGGTAGGGTGTTTAGAACATCTGATGAAGTATTTATGCATGTTAAGGCTAGGTCTATTGATGATACTAGTATGTCCTTAGACAATGAGGTTAAAAATCTTGTTAAAGATAGAACGATTCCTGAGCCTACTGTTAAGATGGTATTGCCCATTAAGGATAGTGTAATAGAGGTTAATAATGATGGTGTGCGCAGTTTACTAGCTGAATTTATGTATGGCTGGCCATTAAAGAATAGGACGGATATGGTATTAGTTACTGATTATGAGGGAACGCGTTACTATTATAAATTGCAGTTTTATAGAGATAGATTGCCAAATGGTGTACGCATTGAGCAACTTCGACAAATGATTATGGATGCGCAATTTAGCTATAAATAAATTAAAGGTACATATGTAATGAAAAAAGGTCTATATATTACAGCTTAGTAATATATAGACCTTTAACTTGTATTATCTAGTTTTCAATTAATTATAGGATGCTTTTACCCATAGGGAATACAGTTTTGCCAAATACCTTGTTTACAAGTACGGCACCAGAACCGTAGAAGCCCACATTTAAGTCCTTTATTTATGATATACTACATATAAAGTATGTAGGAGGTTATATGGTTTTTCTTACTTCATTACAAAGTATCATGCCTATCGTCTTGCTCATATCGCTAGGATATTTCCTAAAAGGGCGGGGCATGTTTAATGATACATTTAGCTCGAACCTATCGAGGCTCATCATGTCCGTTATTTTGCCGGTCGGCGTATTTATGTCCGTGCTTCACAATGTGCAAACATCGGATTTATGGGACTTGCGGTATGGTCTACTCGTCGTGATGCTGACCTATGTAGTATCGTACATCATCGCTTTCATTATGATGAAAATCGTACACGTACCACGGGGACGGCGCGGCATATTTATTAACATGGTGGTCAACGATAATTGCCTATTCATCGGCTTACCGGTGCAAATTGCCCTCTTTGGACAAGATGCACTGCCGTTTTTCTTGCTCTATTACATCGGCAACACCATATCCGTGTGGATGTTTGGCGTATTCCTCATTGAGGTAGATCCGTTGCCTGCGAATGGTGCTAGCCATGGTGAAAGCTTTCGCACCTTGGTTCGCAAGTTTTCTTGGAAAAAACTATTGCCACCGCCATTGTTGGGCTTTTTCTTGGCCTTAGTATTTCTATATGCTCAGATTCCTTTGCCGACGGTATTGCATAATACGTTAAACTATATAGGGAATATGGTAACACCATTATCTTTGCTATACATTGGTATCGTATTACATGATGCGGGCCTTAAAAGCATGCGTTTAAACAAAGACTCCATCGGTGGTATCATCGGCCGTTTTGCCGTAGCTCCATTTATCATGTTCTGCGTCATCTATGCTACAAAATACCTCATGGGCATTACATTGGATCCTGTTGCAGTCGTCACATTCATCGTCCAATCCGCAGGTCCGGTTATCGCCGTATTGCCAATCGTAGCGAATGAAGCAGGTTCTGATTTGCCATTTGCCACAGGACTCGTGACCATTAGCTCCGTATTGTTCGTATTCGTCATACCCGTTATTATGGAAATATTAACGATATTTGGAATAGGAATGTAAATCTATACAATATAAAACGACTAGCATTATATACATACGTATATGGTGCTAGTCGTTTTTTACGCATTAAGCTCTTCGATAATTATTATGATATCTTATCCATTAAGCTCTTCGATAATCGTTACGATATCTTCTGCCTTTCGGGCAATGTGTTTGACGCCTAAATCTTTATGTAGTTGTTCGTCTCTAAAGCCCCATGTAACACCGATACAAAGTAGCCCTGAGTTTTTGGCTGTAGCCACATCTACTTCAGAGTCTCCGATATAGATGGATTCGTCTTGGGTCGAACCTAATTCTTTTAATGCTTGTAATACCATATCGGGAGCTGGTTTACGTTGTAAACCTGGGCGTTCACCGATAGCCACAGGTAAACGGTCACCAAAGTATTCCTTGTTTAGTGGTGTAATGCCTTCTTGAATTTTGTTGGATACAATGGCGAGTTTATAGCCCTTAGCACGTAATGTGTCTAATACATCGAGCATACCAGGATATGGGGCTGTGTAATCTTGTAGATGTTTACCATAGTATGTTTTAAATTCGTCGAGATAGGTGTTGAAATCAACTTCTGAGATGGATGCTGGTAGCGATTGACGCATCAAATGGGCAACGCCGTTACCAAGAGCTGCTTTCACTTCGAGAACCGACCGTTCTGGCAAATCATGGGCGCGCAATACATAATTCACCGCATTGCGTAAATCTGTTAATGTGTCTAGCAATGTGCCGTCACAATCGAATACAATAGTTGTATATTTCATGGGGACCTCCAATTTTAAAATTTATATAGAATATATTATAGCTTAAAATATAAGTTGAGTAAATTAAATAGCATTCTATTTATTAATATTGTTGACAAATATATTTTTTAGATATAGTGTTAATATAGATAATTATATAAATTATGTTTATCTTTTTGTTTTTTGTAATGGAGTGGGACAGAGTATGAAAAAGAAAATGAATAAACATTGTAAGGTTAGCGCTTTGTTAACCGCTGTTTTGGTAACGAGTACTTGTAGTTGTTTATGGGGGAGCTCTGTATATGGAGAAACTCCAATTACCGATGCGAATGGCAATACGTATCTGGCTAGTGATAATACTAATATTACTGGTAAAAGTAATTCAGTTCCAAGTGGTAAAAATGCTACTATTGTGGGGGATAATAATACAGTTACAAAGACATTCCCGAGAGACAATGGCTCTCTTGTAAATGCCGTTGGTAATGAAGATGTACGGATAGTGGGGTCTAATAATACAGTTCAAGGTAGTCGGAGACAACATGTGATTGGTGATAATAACCAAATCATCGCTCGTGATGCTGGGACGGTTACTGATTATGGACATCCATCTGGTCGTGAACCGAATGCATCAGATTTGACAATTGGTAGAGGAAATTTTATACGCGGTACTGACACATATCGAAATGAGTGGGATTCCTTAACTGTTATCGGTAATAACAACAAAGCCGAGTACAGCACAGAATCTGCTGGTGGCCCTTCAGCAGGTATTGTCATTGGGGATAATCAAAATATTGATACTATAGGTGAGTCTGTTGTGATTGGTAGTATGTCGCCTGCGGAGCAAGCCCAAAAATCAGATCAAGATCCAAGCGATAAAAAATATACGGTTGGTGGGTACAGTACGATTATTGGATACCATACATCTAGCACTCCAGGTGGTAGTGTAGTGGTAGGTAACTACTCAAAATCTGAGCAAATATTACAAACTATTACTGGTCACGGAACCACAATTGAAGGTGGGAATAATTGGGATAATTTATCGGGTTCGTACTCTTCCTCTTATGGGGCTCTAAATTCGCTTGAAAGTACTGCCACTGATACGGAGGAAGCTGATAATGTTGCTAACTCTGTAACAGGTAGTTTAAACCGAACAGCTGGAACTACAGGTACCATGATTGTTGGTTCTGGTAATGTGGTGACAAATTCTAAAGCCCCAATTATAAATAGTCCTGCACTAGGTACAACCATTGGTGATATTTCTATTCAAACTATAGATATGATTGGGTCCGATAAACTCAGAGCTAAAACCGAAACTACAGTAGAAGATGGTCGACATTATATGAAAGAATACATGGCTTTGAGTGCTGGTGCCGTATCTATTTTAGGTAGTAGCAATACAGCTGATTATGCTATTCGCTCTCAAATTTCAGGTACTAATAATGTCTTAAAAGGGCAAGAGAATAATTTAAGTACTTTCAATACTGTCAGTGGATATGGTAATGAAGGTACGAATATTAGTCGATCTACTATTGTTGGTACTAGAAACAACCTTAAAAATGGTGAGGATAACGTAGTGATTGGGGATTTCCATAACTTTGATGGTGGAAAGCATAATGTTGTACTTGGTTCCATGGCAGCTGAGGAGCGAGATGTAACAAAATCATTTACAAATATATTTGATAGTAGTACATCTACCTATACAGTGAAGGAATTAGTTGCTACTCTTCGCAATACAGCAAATGTTGAAAATGCTGTAATGCTTGGTTACAATACTGATGTTATTAGAAATGGTGGTGTAGCATTAGGGAGTGAATCGATTGCTTCTGTAGATAAAGGGATTGCCGGTTATGACCCTATTACAAAAGCTGCATCTACTGACGGTTCTCCAACTTGGAAATCTACGGCGGCAGCTATTTCTGTAGGTGACTCTACTGGAACGACTGTTCTTACACGACAAATTACAAATGTAGCAGCTGGTTCAGAAGATACTGATGCTGTTAATGTAGCACAGTTAAAACGAATTACAGCAGATTCCACAGCTAATATTAATAATCAATTGACTCAAGTTAATAATCGTATTGATGCTGTAGATGGTCGTGTTAAACGTGTAGGTGCCGGTGCGGCAGCATTGGCAGCGTTGCATCCGCAAGATTTTGACCCTAATGATCATTGGACTTTTGCTGCTGGCTATGGTAATTATCGTGGCTCTAGTGCTATGGCTCTTGGTGCATTTTATCGTCCTAATAATAAGGCTTTATATTCGGTCGGTGCTAGTCTAGGTGGTGGAGAGAACCTCTTTAATATGGGCGTTAGCCTCAAATTTGGTAAAAGTGAGCCTTATGCAGATTACTCTAAAGCCGAACTGGTTAAGGTTATCAATGACCAAAATGAAAAAATGAATTCTATGCAAGAGCAAATTGATAGAATGATGGCTAAATTGAATTTATAATATAGTTTTTTGCGCTTATGTACAGCCAACTATGTTACAATAATGTAATATGGTTGGCTGTTGTTTTATAAAGAGGTAAGTTATGACTGAAATACAAGCTCTTTTATTATTGAAAGTGTCTCTAGAATCTGCAAATCTTCATGGTGTTGAAGCCATGCTCGACGATGATTGCGAATATGTTTCTACGGGCCGAGGCATCATTGCCCGTAATAAACGTGAAAGCTTAGAATTCTTAACGGCCATGGTTGATTCCATCCAATCTGACCATGTGCCTGTTATCTGTCGCATTATGCATATTACAGAGGTCTACGAAGAAGGCGCTCTATTTCATGAAGGTCGCCATGGTTTGACCGTGGCCTATGAAGAGGGCGACCAATACGCGTATATGTTGTTTGTTGATATCAATGAGGATGGCCGTATTGACCGCATCGTTTCTAGCCAAGAAAATTATGAGTTTGAATACGATGATCTTCGTTTATCCTTAGATGAAACACCATATCGCTTCCCAATTGTGCCGCACACTGTGAAAGATTGGATTGCAGCTCTAAGCATATGGCTTGAAACTGATAATTTTGATATCGATGATTTCTACCAATTTATCGATGAAGATACCAAGGTAGTATTCCAAAAAGGCGATGCAGAATCTATAACACTAGAAAATGGCCTTGATGTAGAGGACTACTTTGATCAACTCATGAATCAACACTTTGCAGCCGTACCACACATCATTCGTGATGAAGAGGATAATCTTATTTTGGTATATGGTCCTATGAGCCTTATCGTGAGCCTTAATGAACATGGTGCATTAGCCGTTATTAGTATATACATTGATACGAGAGACGAAGAAGAATCCATTGATGAATATGGTTATATCGAAGAAGATTTGACCGAATCTGTTGAGGAAGAACCTTTTACAGACTATTAATCCTTGCATTATCTGTGCCCATAAAAATTAGAACAGGCCTGTACTAATTTTTCGGAGACCTTATATAGGCGAGTTCAGAGATAGAACAGGCCTGTTCTAATTTTAAAGAGGCAGGAGCGAGCTCCTGCCTCTTTTGTGTGCAAATGTGTAGTTAGATATCTTCTTTTTCTCGGATTAGGCCTGCTTTTTTCTTGCGCCAGTACCAAATGTAGAGAGGAAGGATGACAATACACCCACCGAGGCCCCAAAGTAATTGGTTGGTTTGGGCTTGGCCTAGCATCCAAAGGGAGGTAGCAATGGCGATGATTGGAACGGTATAACCACCAGGGATTGTGTAGGACCGTTCTTTGTCTGCCCATTTACGACGGAATATGATGACTGCTAAACATGTTGGTAGGTATTGTGTAAAACGGGATACTGCACTAATAGCAGCAAGGGTTGTAAACGAACCAGACCAGGCAAGTAACACGCTGGCAATAGCAGTGACGATCGCTGCTACATATGGCGCATTGTAACGATTGCGTTTAGCTAAGGCACTAGGTAACATGCCATCTTCGGCCATGGATGTTGCAATACGAGGTGCGTAATAGGCTTCGGCAAAATTAATACCGCCCATGGAAATTAATGTGCCTGCCAATACAATGTACATGCCAATTGGTCCCACGATTACGTTGAAAGCATCTTGTACCGGTGCTTTTGTGTTAGCAAGGTCTGTACCTAAAACACCGATAGATACAGCAAGTATTGCCATGTATAGGACGGATACAAGAAGCATACACATGATAATGGCACGAGGTAAATTCTTTTTAGGATTCTTCATATCCTCCGCGGCAATAGCGATAACCTCAAATCCTGTATAGGCAAAGAAGAGAAGAACGGCTGCTTGTGCAAAGGAGCCATCTACATAGGTATCGTTTGGGAATACAGGTGTAAAGTTAGCGCCATTAATAAAGAATATACCGATAGCTATAAATAGGGCGAGAGGCACTAATTTAGAGATTGTAATTAAGTTATTAACGAACTTAGATACGTTAACACCAAATATGTTTACGATTGTTAAGCCTACGATTAATATGAAGGAAATAACGTCTTTTGCTAAATCGCCACTTAAGGCTGGCACTGCTGCACCTAGTGCTGTGGCAAAACCAACGGCCATGGCGGCCCAAGCAATAACTGTTACAACCCATTTAAGGACGCCAACTTCAAATCCCCAAAAGTCACCTAATGCATGTTTAGCGTATAGATAAGGGCCACCATTACGTGTGAAAAGACTAGCTGCCTCAGCAAAGCATAAGGCAATACATCCTGCAATGACTGCATCAAATAGAAGGACCCCTAAACTGGCAGACCCAATAATAGCATAGGCCTTATTAGGTAATAGGAAAATCCCAGTACCAACGATACCGTTGATACCGAGGAGTACAATACTCCAAAATCCAAATTTACTTTTCTTATCCATTAGTTGGCCTCCTTAGTAGCATCTACGAAGGCTTTAAATAATGCTTTTGCATGTACGTCTTTCACATGCATCATCTCTGGATGGAATTGAGTAGCTATAAACCAAGGACGACTTGTATCCTCTAATGCCTCTACCGTACCATCCTTGGCAAGGCCAGTAACAACTAGGCTTTCACCAATATTACGGCACGTTTGATGATGATGAGAATTTGTAATCCATGTGGTTGTGCCGATGATTTTGGCTAATTTAGAATCAGGTTCAATTTCTACCGTATGCGTAGGCAATGCAGGTGTTTGATTTTGGCTATGCTTAATCGTACAATTTTTATCATATGGCAAATCTTGGTACAAGGAGCCACCACGATAAACATTCACGATTTGGCAGCCACGGCAGATGGCGAATACAGGAATATTTCGCGCCTCCGCTGCAGCTAGTAAGGCAAAATCGAATTGATCGCGCTCAGGGAACACGTCGCCGATGCCTCGCAATGGTTCTTCGCCATAATTGAGCGGATACACATCATGCCCACCTGTAAGGAGTAGGCCATCAACAATATTGATGGTTTCCTTTGCTTGCTCTAAATTTTCCGTGAAAGGAATAATAATAGGAATACCGCCTGCTTCTTCGATGGAACGGACATAATCTTGATTTACATAAGAACGGATTAAATCGACATAAGCACCGCTATTATCGCGTAGCGTATTGCCGGAGATTCCGATTAATGGTTTTTTCATACTATCACCTCAATGTGTAAAATACTGTACATCAAGTACAGTATAATTATAATTCATTTTCCTAAAATATACTATAACATATTATGCAAGTAGGAATTGCGTTTGTGTAAAAAAGATCTAATATTTGATAATTCTAAAATAAATTTATAGAAAATTGATAAAAAGTTAATATTTAGGTATAATGAGTCTTAGATTGTAGAGTATAAATTGAGGAGAGAATGTATGAACTGGAAACGTGTAATAGCATTAGGTTTATTGGGGCTGACATTTGGTATGGGCCAATCCTATGCCATCGATGTTAATATTCCTGGCGCCAATGCATCTATACCTGCTGATAAATATCAGAATTATCGTGTAGATACGGCAGATACAAAAATATTGGAATCCAAAATTGTTAAAAAAGTTACGGAAGATAATCAAAATAAACCTGGTTATGATATGTCTAAGTTACCAACAGATGTTCATAATACAACAGAATTAAACCATGCTATCAAGTATTCTAGTACGGTATTTATTTTGAGAGATCACGGAGCAGATATTAAGTTTACTATGCCTTATCCTAGTATCATGGGAATCGCATATGAAAGTGCTGGCCCACATAAGGAAGTGACGCGTTATGGCGGTGCGTTAGGTTTTGATGGTGAAATGAGTTATGAATTACGTCCTCAGCCAAAGGGCAATACATGGGAAAATTCGGGTATTCCTTATAAGCAACTAACTGTAGATCAGTTAAAGTCATTGTTAGAAAATAAAAAAATGACTCTACATAAAAATAATTATAGTATTCTTGGTGCAGGGCTATTTACTTACCCGACAGTAGAAAAAGGGACATGGGATATAGCCTCTTACGATTCAAAAAATATTAGAGGCACTATTAATTTTACAATGCCAAATCAGCCGACTATTTCCTATCATCTCGTATATGCGATGCCAAAAAACAAAATACAGAAACTTAACCAAGAAACAATCATTCGAGATACAATGTCACCATTAGCTAATATAGTATTGCCTTCTGTCAAGGCTGCTAGTGATATCATGCCATATACATCCGAAGTACATAAAGGTCCATTTGCGTTTAGAGTATTGAAGGACAGCAAATTAGTAAAGTCAAAATCACTTGAGGGTGGTTTAACTATGGATTTTTATAAATCGGGAAAGATAAGAGAAATCATTAGTGTGAGCCCTCTATCAAAGTATGATGATATAAAAAAACAAAATGTTCTTTATAATTATTTGGTGGGGTTTATTGGTTCACATAATTTATCTCAGGGTAAACCAGCGCAATATGCTACTGTTTGGAATGATACGCTACCAGGGGCTTATTTTGAGATTAAAGGGGACAAATACAGTTTATTTGTTATGACCGTATATGATGATACGCATCGCTATACTTACTATATGTCAAAACCACATGATGTACACGTTAGTAATTATAAATTAAGAGATATTGTACAATATGTGACATACAAAAATACAAAAGATGGATACAAAAAAATGAAACTTGGATTAGGTATGCCTAGTCGTGCATTTTCAAATAATCGTGTGCATTAATAAAAAGAGGCTGTAACAGAATGCGGTAAAACCGCATTCTAGTTGCAGCCCCTTTGTTTACCTATACAAGTAAAATTGATGAAATATAAAATAAGTGTTAAAATGATAAATAAACGTATGTATTTAAGGAGATAGATATGAAGTTAAGACGTTTGTTAATACTGAGTTGTATTGGATTTATTGGGACTATAGGAGCATCTCAGGCCATTGAGGTTAACATCCCTGGAGCTCGCCCAGATATTGCTAAGGAAGCATATCAAGAATACCGCCTTCCCGAGGACGTTGCTAAACGAATTGATGCCTATCAGGAAATGCAAGTAAAAAAAATGGTGCAACGTCTACCAAATTATAATAATGAAAAATTAGCTGATGATATTTATTTGTCACAAGAATTGACTAGAGCGATTCATCATTCTAGAAGTGTATATATTATTACAGATAATGGAGCAGATGTTAAGTTTACAGGGCCTAAAGAAAGTATAATTGGGTGGTCTATTGATCCTAAATATTTCTCTCAGTATCCTATTAAGAATGGTGGCATAACTATATCGGGAGTAGCTGATTTTGGTTATGAAACGAGACCTCAACCAAGAGGATCTAAGTGGGAAGATACAAATATAGAGTATGCAGATGTAAATCAATCTATTATACAGGATATTGTAAAAAAGAGTTTAGAAAAGGAAAAGGCTGTACCTCGCTTTATTGATGGCGGTGTATTCACATATCCTGGTATTGAAAAAGCAACGTGGGATGTAATAGGCTTTGATGATCATTATGTAGTGGGGACAATCAATTTTACATTACCAAAAACACCTACTATTTCTTATCATATTGGTCAATCTCTAAATAAAGATATTATAAAAAATCATATTAAAGATGATACACAACAATCAATCTCTTATACAATGGGGCCATTGGCCAATTTTGTGTTGCCTTCTATTAAGCCTGCTAGCGATGTATTAGCATATACTGATCCAGTTAAAATGGGACCTTATACCTTTAGGGTATTAAAAAATAGTAAATTCAAGGAACATGAGGTCATAGGTCAAGCTGAATATGATGTGTATCTTTCAGGACGTATCAAAGCTGTACTAGGTAAGCAACCATTGGTCAAAGGTGTTAGTGTTGAAAAACAAAATATTTTATATAGCTACTTAAGTATGGTTGTTAATAATCATGGTTTACAAGGTCATAAACGATTACAGTATGCCACAGTTTGGAACAATGGTGTTCCAGCTTTATACTTTGAAGCTAATAAAGAAAATGTAACACTATTTGGAATGGTATTGTATGATAATCAATATGTCTATACATATTATTTATACAAACCTGATGATGTTCATGTAAGTAACTATAAATTGCGAGATGTGATTCAATATGTAGCTGCTAAACATAGTAAATCTTGGAATGATAAAGCTTTTGCAGGGGTTGGTTTTTCGCCATCTAGATTACAATTTATGAAAATACGTCAGAATAATAAAAATGTTGGTAATGATAAAACATTAAGTACTAGTAAAGAGTAATGTAATAGTTGATGTAAAATAAAAGAGGTTTAACACATATGCGTTAAACCTCTTTTGTTATGCTTATCTAAAGAATCTACCAATGAGTGGCATGCTAGCACCATCGTTTTTATTAAGTCCTTTTAAGAGAACCATGATGATGACGTAGAGCAATAGACCTTCAATACCGGTGAGTATGAAATTAGCCCACATTGGTAAAATACTTGTTAGGTAATGGTAGCTCAAGAAGATGAGTACACCCATGACACCAGCGCTGACCACGTTTTTCCAAAGTAGGGAAATATCAAGGAAGTAGCCTGTGTATTTTTTGATGTAAATCAAGTTGAGTAAGGCTGCAAAGCCGATGTCGGCTACGGTTGCCCAAGCGGCACCGCCAATGCCGAGCCAAGGGATGGCAGTCAATGTCCAGTTAAGGATAACCTTAATGACAAGGGAAATACCCATGTTGATAACCGGAATACGTGGCTTGTTAAGGCCTTGCAAAATACCTGTTGTTACTTGGTGCACGCCAAGGAAGAAGATAGAAAACGCTGTGATTTGCGTTGCTAGTTCTGCTTTTGGCGCATTATAGATCAATGTAACGGTTGGGGCAGCGAGTACATATAATAGCACCGTAAATGGTACGGTTGCCATAAATGTTAAGCGCATAGAACCTGCGGTGCGTTCGTAAATACCTTGGTGATCTTGTTTAGCAAAGGCATGGGAGATAGCCGGCACGATGCTTGTAGCAAGGGCCGCTGTAATGATGGTTGCCAAGTTGATGAGCGGCACCGCCATACCTGTAAGATAACCGAATAGCTCTGTTACTTCGTTCATCGGGAAACCGGCATCTAATAGTCGGCGTGGAACAATGAGCAAATCAAGATTTGCCGTCAACGGTAACATGATGCTGGCTAAGGAAATCGGAATGGACAACGATAACAGTCGCGATAAAATTTCTTTAGCCGATTCGCGCGGACCATTGTAGCTTTCACCAGTACTACTAGCCTTAGGCAATTTGTAGTAATAGTACAAGAGCACGAGGAAGGCACCAAAGGCACCGACGCCAGCACCTAGGCTAGCACCGCCTGCTGCGGCTGGTAGGCCATATGGCAATAAGATGGCCGCTGCACCGAGCATGACGATAACGCGCAATAGTTGTTCTACGATTTGGCTGACCGCCGTTGGGGTCATCATTTCATAACCTTGGATGTAGCCGCGGAAACAGGAAATCCACGTTACAAAGAATACTGCCGGAGCAAGTGCGATGATTGAGTAGTAGGCACGGCTTTCAGCAATGAGACCGCTAGAGATAAGCCAATCTGCGCCAAAGTACATGGCCAAGCTGGCGATAAAGCCCGTAATGGTCAGCATTGTGAAAGAAATATTGAATACTCGCTTAGCGCCACCAAAGTCGTGTAATGCTAATCGTTCTGCCGTCAAAATAGAGATGGCAATCGGCACACCTGCGCTCGAAATTTGTAATAGTAACAAATAGATAGGAAAGGCCATCTGGTAGATTCCGATGCCTTCCCCGCCCAAGATACGGGAGAGAAGAATCCAGTTGATACTACCGATGGCTTTCACTACGAAACCGGCAATGGTTAATATTAAGGTTCCTTTTAAAAATCCACTAGCCATAGATTATAGTTTGTGAGAAGAACCTAATACATCTTTAATTTTGTGAGCTACCATGCCTTTAATAGCGTCACGAGCAGGTCCTAAATATTTACGAGGGTCAAATTCGGATGGATTTTGTGCCAAGTATTCGCGTACAGATGCAGTCATAGCAAGGCGAAGGTCTGTATCGATGTTGATTTTGCAAACCGCCATTTGCGCTGCTTTGCGAAGCATTTCTTCAGGTACGCCTTGTGCGCCAGGGATGTTACCACCAAATTCGTTACATTTTGCTACGAATTCAGGCAATACGGAGGAAGCACCATGTAATACGATAGGGAAATTAGGCAATAATTTACCAACCTTTTCCAAACGTTCAAAGTCGAGGTATGGTGTGCCTTTGAATTTGTAAGCGCCGTGGCTTGTACCGATAGCGATAGCCAAGGAATCAACGCCTGTTAATGCTACGAATTCAGCAGCTTGTTCAGGATCTGTGAAGCGAGCGTCTGCATCGGATACGTTAACGTCATCTTCAACGCCAGCCAAACGACCAAGTTCAGCTTCTACTACAACGCCGTGAGCGTGAGCGTATTCAACAACTTGTTTAGTGATTTTTACGTTTTCGTCGAAATCGTGGTGAGATGCGTCAATCATAACGGATGTGAAGCCGCCGTCTACGCAATCTTTACAGATTTCAAAAGAATCTCCATGGTCAAGATGAAGAGCGATTGGCAAATTGCTATCTTCCAATGCTGCTTCCACGAGTTTTACAAGGTAAATATGTTTTGCATATTTGCGGGCACCTGCAGATACTTGCAAGATAAGAGGGGATTGTTCCTCTTTCGCCGCATCGACGATACCTTGTACGATTTCCATATTGTTAACGTTGAAAGCACCTACTGCGTAGCCACCTTCATAAGCTTTTTTGAACATTTCCGTAGTCGTTACTAATGGCATGTTGTCCTCCTTGGCTTTATAGCCGATTGTATGTATTTTGAAAGTATTGTCATCAACTTATGATGATACATATCTATTCATTGTTAGTATATCAAGAAACGATATAAAGCACCACAATTTTATATGCTTTTCTAGGTGAATCTCTTAGAGATGCAGTAAATTTTTCATATCCGCTGGCATAGGGGCACGTAGTTCTATAAATTCCTGTGTCATAGGATGGGTGAAAGCTAGGTATCCAGCGTGCAATGATTGTCGATGGATATAATTCAAATGACCGCCATATAAATCGTCACCAGCTAGGGGAAATCCTACATGAGATAGGTGAACTCGAATCTGATGCGTTCGTCCTGTATGCAGTACACATTGCACATGCGTGAGAACCTGTCGGGTGCCCATATTCGTATCTGTTTGTGCCGGTTGGGACACCGTGTGACGTGCTAGTACCGTCACATCTGTACGAGCTGGTTTACCGATTAATGTGCAACACCGTTCGATAATGCTACCTGGTTTACGACCGATGGGATACTTAATGGTTAGCGATTGGCTTGGCATAGTGCCTTCAACGATAGCATCATAAACCTTTTGAAATTTTGTATGTTGCTTATCAAAGGCGTGTTGTACCACCGATGTTTTAGCGATGATGACGATGCCTGATGTGTCCTTGTCGAGTCGATGGACTGGGTGAAAGTCATGAGCTTGCTCAGTTTTGTCATAATAATAGAGAACGCCATTTGCTAGTGTTCCATCGCGTACCGTCGACGTAGGATGCATAAGGACACCGGCAGCTTTATTAATGGCAAGGATATATTCATCT
This sequence comes from uncultured Veillonella sp., assembly GCA_934202095.1. Classification (GTDB taxonomy): domain Bacteria; phylum Bacillota; class Negativicutes; order Veillonellales; family Veillonellaceae; genus Veillonella. The sequence continues at coordinate 9,936 of CAKPXN010000012.1, read as the reverse complement.
TCATATACGATTTCTAGATCCATTGGGGTCCGTGAAAATTCTTGCTCTGGTGCTAACTTCATAAGGAGATGATCTCCGCCATGGACAAGGGCATCCCATGTAGCCGGTTGTCCGTTAATGGTTATGATGCCATCATTTTTTAAACGCCGTCGCATGCGTTGTGAAATATGCTGTTGTTTTATAATATGATTCATTGATTGCGTGTGTACATTAGCATCTACAATCAAGTCGATTATGGTTGCTGCTTTCATAGGTCCTATTATAGCAAAAAAATAATAGATGAAGAATTTCTCTCAATTTATTGTATATATCAAGGTCTGTATAGTATAATCTGTATTAATAGTTGTTTATAAAATTTTTATATCTAGGACGATTTGAGTAATAAGAGGAGAGGCCTATGAAACTCAACAAGAAATCTTTATTAGTCGCATGTGTGTTGGCGGCTATGTCTACCAGTGCATTTGCAGCATCTACTACAACATCTACGAGTACTACAACTGTATCTGTTGGTGTAGGGCAATTAGGTGATTATGTAGCCGTGCCAATTATTGGAACTCCTCAAAAATTAGCACCAGAAGCATTTAAGTCTCTTCAAGCAAACATTGATGAGGCTACTGAAAGTAATAGTGGTCTTATTAAACTTGGTCAATTAGCTAAGGTTAAGCAAAATGGTAAATGGGGACTTGTTGGAACTAATGGTCAAGTTCTGATAGAACCACAATATAAAGAGTTGGATCCATCTTATGCTGAGGATGGAACGTATTTTGTAAAGTCAAAGAAGATTTTAGAACATATTAAAGTGGATGGTACCGTTTTATCGAGTGGTAACGATGCCTTAGATGAACATGTTAAACAAATTATAGAGCATCATGATGAGACCGTGAACAAGAATCAAAATTCGTCAAGTCATAAGGAAACATATGCAAGTGATTCTTATACAGCTGTTTCTGTAAAAGGAAAATGGGGTTTTAATGATGCATCTGGTAATACTGTAATCGTTCCACAATTTAAAGAAGTATATACGAAATTTAGTGAAGATCGTGCTTTTGTAAAGGATGCTAAAGGTAAAACTGTAGCAATTGATGGTGCAGGTAACACCGTATTTGAGGCACCATCTAATGATATTGATGCATATAATGATGGGTTGGCAGAGTTCCGACGCCATATAAGCAAGTTTAATCTTGGCGGCTTGTTGAGCATGGCTGTAGGAATAACCCTTAGTAATCATGGTGGAATTTATTATGGCGATGCATGGAATCCTGTATATGATGGTGTAAAACGCGGTTATATTAATCGTGATGGTAAAATTGTTATCGACAGTAAAAATGATGCAGTTTGGCCAATTACTGCCTATGGTACACTTGTGAAAAATCAAGGTCTTATTGGATTCGTAAATCGTGAAGGTAATTATATTATTCAACCAGGTAATTATGATTTAGGCGAATTTAGTGATCTTAATGGATTGTTAGTACTTATCAATAAAGATTCTAAAAAAGCGGGTGTATTTGACGTGAATACAGGTAAACAAGTTATTCCGTTTACCTATGATTCTATTAGATTTGTAAGCCTAACTAATATGGTTGTCGTGAGTGGTGATACGCAACAGTTAATCGATATGACAACAGGAAATGTCATTTTGACTACCTCCAAAGATATGGGGATAAACAAATTTAGTGGACCATATACTTGGGTACATAAGACTTCTAGCGATTATAAGCTTATTGATGATACTGGAAAAGTATTATTTAGTGATAACACAATTACTTCTGCAATGTCCGTTAAACATGGTTATGCTCCGGTAAAATCTCAAGGTAAGTGGGGAATTGTAAATCTCCGTGGTGAATGGGTTGTACAACCACAATATGAGGATATTGAAATTTTATAGAGCGTATTATTACAAATGTTTGTGTATTTATTATCTTAGTATAGTATGTTGCTTAAAAATAAATGAGGAATTCATTAATTTTTCATAGTATGTTATACTGTAGTCATAAATTGGCTTGTGAATGTATTTGCTTTTGGAGGAATATATGAAAACATCTAAAGCATTATTAAAACTATTGGTTGTAGGTTGTCTTAGTGTTTCTTGTGCATTACCACTGACTGCTTCAGCAGAAGATACAAGTGCACCAAGTGCGACGCAAGAATCTGTAGTTAAGACAGAATTACCATCTGGAGTTAATCGTATTCAGTTGTTAAAGAATGGTGAAACTACAGCAACTGTAAAAGCATCATCTGTTGTTGCTGGACATGCGTATATTCCTAAAGATACAAATATTAATTTAGAATTAATAGATCCAATTAGTTCAAAGAAAAGCAAAGAAGGAAATACCTTTAGATTAAAGACTATAGAAAATTTACTAATCAATGATGTGGTTGTTATTCCAGCAAACCAAGAGGTTTTAGGTACAATTACAAAAGCAAGAAAAAATGGTATGCTTGGACGAAAAGGTCGTTTAGAGTTTAAAATTGATAGCATTAAAACTATAAATGGTGTAAACGTTCCATTAACTGCAGAAGTTAAAGGTAAGGGCCATTCTGATAATGGAGCAGTTGCCGTTGCTGCTGCTGTAAGTTTAGTTGGCGGCTTGTTCATGAAAGGGACGAATATTTACTATGAACCAGGCCAAAAATTTGTAGCTGTTGTATCTACTGATACAGATTTAAATACAACTGTAGAAGATTTGCCTAATGCTATGAATCCAAGTAAACCTACTGGTCAAAATATTGTTTTGCCGGTTAAATAAAATATAAGTAGTATTGATACCCAATAGTGATAGATCTTAAAATATTGCTATTGGGTATTTTAATTGATTATGTAAAGATAAAAATAGGAAGATAATTATTGTTATTAGATTAATGAAAAATCATTATAATCTAATTATTTGAATTCCTAGTAAATATTGATAATTTACGATATAATTATATAGATGTATTCTATTCAATGAATACGTGGATGATGATAAATATAATGCATGACCCTTATGCCCAACAGGGTCAGGTGTAGGAGGTATATAATGGCTAAAGATTGTTCCTTTGACGTTGTATCCGAAGTGGATATGCAAGAGGTAGATAATGCGGTAAACCAAGCGAAGAAAGAGATTGGTACGCGTTATGATTTCCGCGGTTCTAAAGCTGAAATTAGCCTTGAAGGTGATACAATTAAAATCATCGGTGATGACGAATATAAATTGAACGCTATTATCGATGTGTTAAAAGGTAAAATGGTTAAGCGTAATGTAGCTGTTAAGAACCTTGATTTTGGCAAGGTAGAACCTGCTGCTGGTGCTACTGTACGCCAAGTGGTTACTATTAAAAAAGGCATTACAAAAGAAAATGCTAAAGAAGTAGTCAAGGCAATCAAAAATATGAAGCTTAAGGTACAAGCGTCCATCCAAGAGGATCAAGTGCGCGTATCTGGCAAGGATAAAGATGATTTGCAAGCGGTTATCCAAATGTTAAAACAATTGGATGTACCGGTTGAATTGCAATTCGTTAACTTCCGTTCCTAATAATATAAGCATAAGAGATAGGGTTAGACTGGTTCATTGAATCGCTAACCCTATCGGTGTAGGAGGTGCTATGAGAGTAGAGGACATGAAGGGCGGTTATACGACCGGTTCATGTGCTACGGCAGGCATGAAAGCAGGTTTGTTGGCCCTCTTAGATCATGATATTGTGGACAAGGTTGTCATCGAGAATCCGCAAGGTCAATTCATTGAGGTGCCTATTAAATCTGTAGAAATCATATCTGAAACAGAGGCAAAGGCGACTGTCATGAAGGATGGCGGTGATGATCCAGATGTGACTCATGGTAATGATGTGGAAACGACGGTAACTCTTGATGATACAGGCAAGCTACGTTTTCGTGCTGGCTTTGGTGTCGGAACGGTTACGAAACCAGGTCTTGCAATGCCGCCTGGACAACCTGCCATTAATCCGGGACCTAGAGCGATGATGAAACTTGTATTTGAAGAGTTTTGTACGCAGGGACAAGGTGTGACAGTAACCGTAAGCGTTCCTAATGGTAAGGTGCTGGCTAAGAAGACGTTGAACCATACGCTTGGTATCGAAGGCGGTATATCCATTATCGGTACGACGGGTATCGTTAAGCCGATGAGTGAAGAAGGGTTTAAGAATTCCCTCGTGCCTCAGTTAAAGGTGATGAAAGCCAATGGCTGTGAAACAGCGGTTCTCGTACCAGGGCGTATTGGTCAAGACTTGGCAGAGCAAGTGCTAGGCATCCATAAGAACCAAATGGCTGAAACCAGCAACTTTATTGGATTTATGCTTGAACAAGCGGTCCATATTGGCTTTAAACGAATCTTGATTATCGGTCATATCGGTAAGCTTATTAAGCTTGCCAGCGGTAGTTTCCATACCCATAATCGCATGAGCGATGGTCGCATGGAAAGTATTGTGGCCTATGCAGCCCTTGAAGGTGCATCACAAGCTGTTTGTGAAGAGTTATTTAATTGCCAAACTACAGAATCTACGTTCCCTATCTTAGAGCGAGAAGGCCTAACTGGTGTATACCAACGTGTAGTAGATCGTGCATCCATGCGCAGTGAACGATATATTGCCAATGAGGCTGAGGTAGGTATTATTATTACCACCTTAAAGGGTGAGATTTTGGCTATGGATAAGCATGCAAAAGAGATAGGAGAGCTAGAACATTGGCACATACCTTGTATATCGTAGGCATTGGCCCAGGCAATCCTGATTATGTGGTGCCTAAAGGTCTTAATTTAATTAAACACGCCACCGTTTTGGTAGGTAGCGAACGTTCCTTGGAGGATTTTCAAGAACCCGGTCAGATTACATATCCTGTAACGGGAAAACTAAGCTGGGTATCCGAACAAATTGAACGTGAACTTCACGACCATGATGTTGTGGTTATGGTCAGTGGCGATACGGGCTATTATAGCTTGTTGCCATATTTAAGAAAGAAATTCCCTACTACACATATCGAGGTGGTGCCGGGCATTAGTTCCATGACATTTGCCTTTGCACGCCTTAATGAAGTGTGGCATGATGCGGATTTAATGAGCTTTCACGGACGCCAACCAGCGCCTGAAAAGCTCGTATATGAAGCGGGGAAAAAGATGGGGTTCTTAACGGATCCTGAATATAATCCAGCGCATATTGCGCGTATTTTAATAGATGCAGGATGGCCAAAAGACACGAGAGCAGCAGCCTTAGAACGTTTGAGTTACGATGATGAAAAAATCGTAGACTCTACCCTAGAGGTATTAACGGAGCTCGAAGGCTTTGGACATTCTGTTATGGTGGTACTAGGATGAGACATTTTTTCGGAATTCCTGATGAGGAATTTATACGCGGTGACGTGCCGATGACGAAATGCGAGATTCGCAAAGCCGTTATGAATGAGGCACGCATCGAAGAAGATAGCATCGTCCTTGATGTGGGGGCTGGTACAGGTTCGATTTCTATCGAAGCAGCCTTAGCCGCACCTAAAGGTCATGTATATGCTATCGAACGTTTTGATAAAGGCATTGAGTTGATTCATGAAAATATGAAGAAATTCAATGTAAATAATATGACTGTTATAAAATCCAAGGCTCCAGAAGGTATGGAAGAGTTACCTGAGCTTGATGCGGTTATTATCGGCGGTAGCGCTGGTGGTATGACGGGCATTATGGATGAAGTACAACGGTTGTTAAAGGTAGGCGGTCGCCTTGTTGTAACGGCGGTGACGATGGAAACGGGTTATACCATTTTAAAAGAGTTGAAAGGTCGTCCTTTTACATACGAAGGATACCAAATGTCCATTAGTCGCTATCGTAAGGCTGGTCCATATCATTTGTTGGACCCATTGAGTCCAATTTTTATTGTATCTGCAACGCGTATCGCAGAAGGAGAGTAATATGGTTGACGTACATATCGTAGGCGCAGGCCCTGGGGATCCAGAGCTTATTACGCGAAAAGGTTATCGTTTAGTGCAAGAGGCCGACGTTGTCATCTACGCCGGTTCCTTGGTAAACCCTGCTATTCTAGAGGCTTGTAAACCAGGTTGTGAAATTCATAACAGTGCCACTATGAATCTTGATGAGGTATTGGCTGTTATGAAAGCTGCCGTGGCAGATGGCAAAAAGGTTGTTCGTTTGCACACTGGTGATCCAGCCATTTATGGTGCCATTCAAGAACAAATGGATGCTTTGGCTGGCATGGGCATTACCTATGAAGTGGTGCCTGGCGTAAGTTCGTTCCTTGCTACTGCAGCAGCATTAAAACAAGAGTACACATTGCCAAATGTATCTCAAACCGTAATCATTACGCGCATGGAAGGCCGTACACCAATGCCTCCAAAGGAAAAATTGCGCATGTTGGCGGCTCATGAAGCGACCATGTGTATCTTCCTTAGCGTTCAAATGCTAGATAAGGTAGTAGCTGAACTTATCGAAGGTGGCTATGATAAAACAACACCTGTAGCTATCGTAGTGAAAGCTTCCTGGCCAGACCAACGCATTATCCGCGGTACATTGGAAACCATTGCGGATATCGTGGCTGAAGAAGGCGTATTACGCCAAGCTATGATCGTTGTTAGTCATGTACTAGATAGCGAATACGAATTATCTAAGCTTTACGATAAGGGCTTTGCCCATATGTATCGTAGTGCTAAGGACTAGTGTGATGAAAGAATTAGAATCTGATGCGCCTATGATAGAAGCAAAGAAGAATAGAACTGCTATTCTTTCTGTTTCTGAACGCGGTGCAAGGCTGGGGCAACGCGTCAAGTCTTTAGTAGCGCCTCATGCGGACTGTTATGAAAAGGAAAACCGTCCCTCCGGTGGTGAGGCTATCTATTTTGATTCTCTCAAACATCATATAGGACAGATTTTCAAGGATTACGATCAAGTGTTATGCATTATGGCACTCGGTATCGTAGTGCGTATGATTGCACCGTATATTGAGCATAAATCCAAGGATCCTGCCATCGTCGTAATGGATGAGGCAGGTCATCATGTCATCAGTTTATTATCTGGTCACCTTGGGGGTGCCAACGAATGGACGCAGTCCATTTCGCTGGCCATCGATGCAGACCCGGTTATTACAACTGCGACGGATGTTAATGGATTGCCAGCGCCTGACGTGCTGGCGCGCCACGAGCATCTATTGGTCGATGATTTTCACACCTTGGTGGATGTGAATTCTGCTGTTGTGGCTGGTGAAAGTGTCAACTACTACATCGATGAAACATTAGTTGATGCTGAGCGGTTACGAGATGCAGCAGCAACACATATTGGTACGCATGGTACTGTTCAGTTAGTAGATGTATTTACATTACCTGAGACAGATGGCATTCGTCGTGTTGTGATTACTGATAAGATGATTCCTGAGTATACAGAGCAACTTATCTTACGCCCTCGTACGTATACGATGGGGATTGGTTGTCGTCGAGATACACCGAAGGAACTCATACTCGATGCAATTACACAATCTCTGCAGGCGCATAAGCTTTCACCAAAAAGCATCGTCACAGCTGCATCGGTTATCGTGAAACAAGATGAAGTCGGTCTATTAGAGGCCGTAAACGAATTAGGGTGGTCTATCCATTTCTACACACAAGAAGAGATAGCACCCGTTATAGAAGAACAGGATTTAAAAGAATCCACATTTGTAAAAGGAACAATAGGAGTAGGAAACGTATGCGAGACAACAGCATTACTAGCGGCCAAGAACCAAATATTAATACAGCACAAAACGGTGTATCCCAAAACAACGGTAGCCATTGCACAGGTAACATCAAAGTAATCGGCATTGGACCTGGGGACGCTGAATTTATGACACCGCAAGCACGGGAAGCCATTTTAGCGGCGGATCGTGTAGTAGGTTATTTAACATATCTTGATTTGATTAAAGACCTTATCGCAGGTAAACAAACGGTAGGTACAGCGATGATGCAAGAAGTGGATCGTTGCCAACAAGCTGTTGATTTGGCTGTAGAAGGTCATCAAGTAGTGGTTGTATCCTCCGGTGACTCCGGCGTATACGGCATGGCCGGCCTTGTACTAGAACTTGCTAATAAAGTACCAGCAGATAAACGCCCTTCCGTGGACATCGTACCAGGTCTTAGTGCTGTAAACGTAGCAGCCTCTGTATTGGGCGCACCTTTAATGCATGACTTTGCCGTTATTTCCCTTAGCGATTTGATGACACCTTGGGATCTTATTAAAAAACGTGCTGACCTCTGCGCACAAGGGGACATGGTTATTTCCTTGTATAATCCACGCAGTAAAAAGCGCGTCACTCATTTAGATGAAGTGCGTGAAATCGTTCTTAAATACCGCGACCCTAAAACACCTGTAGGCATTGTGCAAAAAGCAGGCCGTCCAGGTCAACATATGGTCATTTCTGATCTAGAAAACTTCACAAAAGAAGAAGTAGATATGCAAACACTTGTTATCATCGGTAACAGCCAAACTTATGTTGAAAATGGTCGCATGATTACACCTCGAGGGTACAAATTATGATTTGGGTCATCGCTGGTACCTTGGATGGTCGCACCTTAGCGGTAGATATCCAAGAACGGACTGGTGAAGAGGTTCTCGTAACTGTCGTAAGCCAATATGGGGCGGAACTAGCGGCCCATCAAGGCATTACGGTTCATACGGGGCGCCTCGATCAAGAGGCTATGCAACAGTTGATTAAAGAGCACAATGTGCGCCTACTCATCGATGCAAGCCATCCTTATGCGGCTATTGTGACGGCTACGGCTCAAGATGCAGCAAAGGCGGTGGGCATTCCTTTTGTTCGGTTTGAACGAAAAGAAGTGCCATTGCCAGACTATGATAAATTGCATATTGTAGTGGATGAAACAGAAGCAGCTAATTTAGCAGGTAAATTAGCAAAGGAAAACAACAACCATGTGTATTTGACCACTGGTAGTAAAACGATGCACATCTTTGCTAAGTCTGAAGCATTACAAGACTGTGAAGTGTGGACACGCATTTTGCCAACTGCTGAGGTGTTGCAAATGATGGAGGACCTCAATGTGAGCCCTAAACGTATCGTTGCCGTACAAGGTCCATTTTCTTACGATATGAACCGTATTATGTTCCACGATACAAAGGCGAGCGTTGTGGTTATGAAAAACTCTGGCCTTGTAGGTGGAGCCGATACGAAATTACAGGCTGCCATCGACCTTGGCATCCACGTTATTGTTATCGATCGTCCGCGGGTAACATTAGAATGCCCTGTGGTATCATCAAATGAAGAATTTTTCAAATTATGGGAGGACACTAATGGATTACGTTAAAAATCCTAAAGCCATTGAAGATAAAAGTATGGAGATCATTTACGACTACGTAAAGGATTTGGGGTTAACAGATGATGAAGTACGCGTTGTATCTCGTACAGTTCACGCATCTGGTGACGTTGAATATGCTCAACTCGTAAAAATGAGCCCTGACGCTGTTCAAAAAGGTATCGAAGCATTAGATAATGGTGCAGATATTTACACTGACGTAGAAATGGTTCGCACAGGTATCTCTAAGCCGGCTCTTAAACTTCGTGGCAATGAAGTACATTGCTTAATCAAAGATGAAAACGTAGCTAAAATGGCTAAAGAATTGGGCGTAACACGTTCTATCGCCGCTATGCGCACATTTGGCAAACAATTAGAAGGCCAAATCGTTGCTATCGGCAATGCGCCAACTGCATTGTATGAAGTATTGCGTTTAGCTCTTGAAGAAGGTATTAAACCAGCTCTTATCATCGGTATTCCTGTAGGCTTTGTTGGCGCTGCAGAATCTAAAGATTATTTGATGGAAGTATCCCCAGTTCCTTATATCACTGTAAAAGGTAACAAGGGTGGTAGCCCAATTGCAGCATCCGTATGTAATGCATTGCTTTACACAGATGTAAAACGCAACGATATGCTCTTCGTAGAAGGCAAAGAATCTAAATAATAGT
>CAKPXN010000011.1 GCA_934202095.1 uncultured Veillonella sp. | reverse complement strand
ACTTGGCTGGAGACGGCCTGGGAGGATAGGAAGTCGCTGATTAAGCTAAAAGACACACCTAAGGGTGTGTCTTTTTTTTGTGTGTAACCTCTCATAGGTTATTTATATGAATTTAGAATGACCCATGAGGGGTTTTTCATTGAATCTAAAGAGCGGTTATGTTATCCTCAAATAGTATGAGTTATAATTTTATATTGTAAGAAGGTTCTTAATTATGTTATTAACAATAGGAAAACGCATAGTATGTGTCATCATTATTTGTGTTGCATTACTATTTATAGCGTTAGGAAGTATGTGGTGTTTATCATCACATTATGAGCTTTATGGTGTTCCCGTTTTAAATTATCATCAGGTTAACGATAAGTATCATTCTGCACTGACCCTTGATGTGGCACAGTTTAAGAAACAGATGGAGTACTTACATAACGAAGGGTATCATACGATTAGCCTTGATGATTTATATGCGTATGTGACAGAAGGCAAGGAACTCCCAGATAAACCGATTGTTCTTACCTTCGATGATGGTTATATCGACAACTATGAGGATGTTTTGCCTATTTTAGAGTCCTATGATATGCAAGCAACCATATTTATGATTAGCGATGCTGTTAATACAAAACGTTTTATGTCTATCAATGAATTAAAAACTATGGACGCTCATAAGTTTATTGTAGAAGGTCATACTAATCATCATAGTATTTTAACGCGCATTGATCCTTCTAAACTTGATAATGAAATCAAAGGTGGTAAGGATACATTACAGGCTTTCATGGGAAAACCCATCTATTACTTAGCGTATCCTGGTGGTTTCAATAATGCTGAAATTCAGCGTATTACTAGTGAAAGCGGGTATAAGATGGCTTTCACAGTCACACCAGGAACTGTGAAACCAGGCCAAAATTTATATGCGTTGCCAAGATTGGCCATATTCCAAGGTGATACACCGTATTTATCATTCTGGATGCGTTTGCACTGCGCGCCATTTATTACTTATACATGGCAATTACGAGATACATTACGGGATAATGGATTTACAAAATTGGCTGGTTTGATACCATTGTTTTAGGAGGATATATGTCTCAAGAAGTTTTACATCGACCTCTCAATGTGGCTGTCCTAACAGTTTCTGATACACGGACTATGGAAACTGATAAGGGCGGAAACAAGGTTCAAGAATTATTAGAAGCCGCTAATCATAATGTATTAGCTCGAAAGATTGTCATCGATGATTACGATGAAATCCGTAATGCCATTATTCCTTGGTGTAATGATGCATCAATAGATGTGGTCATTTCTACAGGTGGCACCGGTATTGCCATGCGTGATGTAACTATTGAAGCCGTGGATTCTATTATTGAAAAGGCTATACCTGGATTTGGTGAAATTTTTAGATATCTTTCCTTTACGGAGGATATTGGTACCAAAGCTATTGCATCTCGTGCTGAGGCAGGTGTAAATTCGAATACATTAATTTTTTCCATTCCTGGTTCGGTGGGAGCCGTTACTCTTGGCATGAGTAAATTAATTATTCCAGAAATGCCTCATTTGGTGCGAGAAATCAATAAATAGATAGGCACGCACTGATTTACTATGCTATAATTGTATTGTAATTATAGAAGCTAACAGTACTGTATCAGGAGGATTTCCATGGCTTTTAAATTAAAAGGAAAAGAAGAAAAGTTTTTTAGTATTTTAGAAAATCATGCTGAACTTACCTATGAAAGTGCGGAAATGATGGAACGCGTTTTCAAAGGCGAAGTTTCTAAAGAAGAAGCATTCTTGGAAATTGATACAAAGGAAAAAGCTGCGGATGAATTAGTTAATGAAACAGTTGATCGCTTGCGTAAAACATTCATTACACCGATGGACCGTGAAGATATCCAATTGTTGATTGATCAATTAGATACAACACTTGATAATATCAAAGAAATCATGGATAAAATGGTTATGTATCATGTAGGTAAACCTAGTGATGGTGCCATTCGCATGAGTGAAATCGTCGTAAAATGTGTTAAACATATCAATAAATCTATCGGTTACATGGGCAGCCTTAAAAAGGACCATGTAAAGGTAGAAGGTCGTGTACATCAAGTGTTAAAACTTGAATCTGAAGCAGATAATATTTACCATGAAGAAATGGCGAAATTATTTACAGAATGTACAGATCCAATTGAAATTATCAAATGGAAGGAAATCCTTAGCTCCATGGAGGATGTAATCGATGGTTGCGAAGATTTGGTTGGTACATTCCGCCGGGTAGTATTGAAGTATGCTTGAGTCACATTACTTAGTTTGGCTAGTCGTATTTCTAGCCCTAGCATTCGACTACATCAATGGCTTCCACGATACGGCTAATGCGATTGCTACATCTGTTTCAACCCGTGCTATTGAACCCAAAAAAGCAATCATGATGACGGCGGCACTTAATTTTTTGGGTGCCATGGTGAGTACTGGGGTTGCTAAGACAATCGGTGGTGATATTGTTATGTCTCCATCTCTTATCAATAGTGGCATCATTTCAGCAGCCCTTATCGGGGCCATCGTTTGGAATTTACTGACTTGGTACTGGGGTATCCCTAGTTCATCATCCCATGCACTAATTGGTGGTATCATTGGTGCCGTAGGTTGGTCAGTAGGTTTTGATGCTTTAAATGAATCAGGGATTTTAAAGATTTTCTTTTCCCTCATCTTATCACCACTAGTAGCAATGGTTGGTGGCTATATTATCATGAAATTGTTGCTACTCATCTTTGGTAGATTTTCGCCTATTGTTTTAAACGATAGATTTAGATCCATGCAAATCGTATCGGCCGTTATGATGGCTTTTTCACATGGTTCTAATGACGCACAAAAGGCGATGGGGATTATTACATTGACCTTACTTAGCGGTGGTTATATTGATACTTTAGATGTTCCATTGTGGGTTAAGTTGTGCTGTGCGACCGCGATGGCTTGTGGTACTGCAGTAGGTGGTTGGAAAATTATTTCCACCATGGGGACAAAAATCTTTAAATTAGAAACCATTAATGGTTTTGCAGCCGATTTAAACTCTGCTATTACCATTTTTACTGCTACTTTCTTACATTTGCCTGTAAGTACTACACATGTTGTGAGTGGTTCTTTGTTGGGGGTAGGTGCTTCTAAGCGTATTAAGGCAGTAAACTGGGGCGTAGCACGTTCTATGGTCATGGCGTGGTTCGTAACAATTCCACTATCTGGTATAGTTGCTGCCATTGCTTATGAAGTAGGACATCTTCTATTTGGCTAATTCTTTTAGAACTACATATAATAAATGAGAAGGACTATTAGTATCTTACTAATAGTCCTTTTTTGTGATATTAATTACAGTTTTATAAAACAATACCATTGCAGTATTGTTTTATATCGTTTATACTAAATGTAGTAATACGTAGACGTTGTTATTGGAAAAGGAGTGCTTATGAAATTAAATCAAGCCACGGACTATGCGTTTCGCATGATTTTGCACATGGCGATGTTACCATCTGGTCAGAAGGTGACAGGCGGTGTATTGGCTGAGCAAGAGATGATTCCAGAACGTTTTTTGCTTAAGATAATGCGCAGTCTTATTGCCGCAGGAATCATGAAATCCTTCCGCGGGGTGGATGGTGGATTTGCATTAAATCGTGAGCCCAAAGATATTTCCATGCTCGATGTGATTAGAGCCGTTGAGGGGGATACGTATTTACAGCGTTGTTTGTATGATGTCGGTTCTTGCTCAAAAGCATGTATGGGCCAATGTGCAGTTAATGAAGCTATGTCTGTTGTACAAGCTGAACTTGTAAGACAGATGGAAAGTGTGACTTTCGATAAATTAGCTGTGCGCGAAAAAGAGATTTTAGAGACCATGAATCCTTGTGTATCTCATGCGTAACGATGTAAGACATTCATCAAGTGTGTATTTTTGAGTCAATTCTAAGGAGGAAAAGACATGTTTGAAGCACTGGATTTAGCACGTTTACAGTTCGCGCTAACATCTATCTATCACTGGCTATTCGTACCGTTCACATTGGGAATGACGGTTATCGTAGCCATTTTAGAATGGACCTTTGTAAGCACCGGTAAAGAAGTTTACCAAAAAATGGCAAAATTCTGGGGTAAATTATTCTTAATTAACTTTGCCATGGGTGTTGTAACAGGTATCGTTCAAGAGTTCCATTTCGGTATGAACTGGGCTGAATATTCTCGTTTTATGGGTGATATTTTTGGTGCCCCACTTGCCCTTGAAGCATTAATGGCATTTTTCTTGGAATCTACATTTATGGGCGTTTGGATTTTTGGTTGGGGTCGCTTATCTAATAAAGCGCATGCTGCTGTGGCAACATTAGTTGCAATAGGTACCAATTTATCCGCATTCTGGATCCTTGTAGCAAACTCTTTTATGCAACATCCTGTAGGATATGTAATTCGCAATGGTCGTGCGGAAATGGAAAACTTCGCAACCATCGTATCTAATGGTTATGTACCTGGCCAATTTGCTCATATTGTATTAAATGGTTCCATGACAGCAGGTGTCATCATTATGGCTATCAGCGCATGGCATTTGATTCGTAAGAGCCATGTTGATTTCTATAAAACCTCTGTAAAATGGGGGATGGTAATTACCTTAATTGCTGGTACATTAGGTGCTTTTGCAGGTCATCATCAAGGCCAATATATTACTAAAGAACAGCCTATGAAAATGGCAGCTATGGAAGCTCTTTGGGAAACTCAAGATCCAGCTCCATTCTCTTTAGTAGCTAATATCGACACAAAAGCACAACAAAATACAGGTGCTATTGAAATCCCAGGCGGTTTATCCTTCTTAACACAAAACTCCTTTACATCTGGTAAGGTAGAAGGTATTAAAGATTTACAAGCTAAATCTGAAGCTCAATATGGCCCTGGTAATTACATTCCAGATGTTCCTGGTATTTTCTGGACATTCCGTATCATGGTAGCTGCTGGCTCCATTATGTTGTTAGTTGCTTTCATCGGCTTGGTATTAAATGCGAAAGGTAAACTCGTAGAGAATAAAACATTCTTGAAAATTATTTTCTGGATGTTACCATTACCTTACATCGCTCAATCCACTGGTTGGTTTGTTGCAGAAGCAGGTCGTCAACCATGGCTTGTATATGGCCTTCAATTGACTGCAAATGGTGCTTCTAAATCCGTTACAGCTCCTGAAATCATGACTACTATCATTGGTTTTACAGTTATTTATATCTTAGCTGCTATTGCCGCATTGTATTTAGCTGTAGAGCACATTAAAAAAGGTCCTGATGGACAAACAATTTACCATGTAGAAGAAAAAGAGGAGGCAAGATTATGGAACTAATTATGAATAACCTTAATGTGATCTGGTTCATCTTGCTTTGTGTATTGTTTGCAGGTTTCTTCTTCCTAGAAGGCTTCGACTATGGCACAGGTATTCTTCTACCAGTCATTGGTAAAACTGACGTTGAACGTCGTCAAATGATTAATGCGTTAGGTCCTATTTGGGATGGTAATGAAGTATGGATGATCACTGCTGGTGGCGCATTATTCGCATCCTTCCCTCATGTATATGCTACATTGTTTAGTGGTTTCTACATGGCATTGTTCTTAATGCTTGCTGTACTTATCATGCGTGGTGTTGCTTTTGAATTCCGTTCTAAAAGTGCAAATCGCACATGGCGTAAAGTATTTGACTATTGTATTTTCATCGGTTCTATCGTTCCTGCATTATTGTGGGGCGTAACAGTAGGCAACTTGATCCAAGGTACACCTATTGATGAAACGATGACATATGTTGGTACATTCTGGGATTTACTTAGTCCTTACACTGTATTATGCGGTGTTGCTTTTGTTTTGGTGTTTACATACCATGGTGGTTTGTTTACATCTATTAAAACAGCAGGTCCTATCTCTGAACGTGCACGTGCAGCATCTCTCGTTACAGGTGTACCTACTGCAATCGGTGTGATCGCGTTGATTATTGCATCCTATGTATGCACTGATTTGTACAGCTCTATCTTAGCTACTATTTTCTGTGCACTAGCAGTTGTTTGCTTCCTTATTTCTTGGGCAGCAGCTCGTACGCGCAATACAAAATGGGGCTTTGTATTTAGCTCTCTTTCTGTTATTTTGATTACGGCTACATATTTTGCAGGTTTATTCCCACGTATCATGGTATCTTCTTTGAACCCAGCGTGGAGCTTGACCATTACAAATGCATCTTCCTCTGAATATACCTTGGCATTGATGACTGCTGTTGCAGTGGTATTTGTACCAATCGTATTAGCATATCAAATTTGGGTATATTGGACATTCCGTCATCGTGTAACAGAAAAAGATTTACATTATTAATATAGGATCTTTTACTAATTGTGAAAGTTTGAGTCCTTTTGTGAGGCGTGCTGTAGCGGCACGCCTCATTTTTATGGTAAGATGAATATAATATTGATAAAATTAGATTTAAAGGGGGTTAGATATGATACAGAAAACGGCACTTCGCGTCATTAAAAGTAAAAAGCTCATATTATTAGCACTGATTTTTTCTAGTATCTTACAAAGCCTTGCCATAGTAGGACAAGCCTGGTTTTTTGCCATATTAATTAACAATTTGATCTTTTTAGAACATACCTTAGTCGATGAAATAAATACCGTTGTATGGTTATCGGTATTTGTAATTTTACGGCTATTATTTTCCTATGTGCAGGAAGTGTTAGCGTCGAATCTAGGACATACGGTAAAATCGGCGTTACGTAAGGAGGCTCTTGCCCATGTGTTCAAGTTAGGCGTGCAGCGTGGTGAATCACAGGGCGATACAATTCATCTCATTACAGATGGATTAGAACAAGTGGATGCCTATGTATCCAAGTATATACCGCAGATGATATATGCTATTGTCATTCCTCTCGTTATGGGCATTGCTATTATTGATACTATGCCCATCATCGGTGCCATATTGATTGGTACGGTTCCATTGATTCCTCTGTTCATGATCCTAATTGGTAAACAAGCGGAAAAGATGAATCAAGAACAATGGGAACGGATGAGTTTATTATCAGGCCACTTTTTAGATGTATTGCGTGGTATTACAACATTAAAGGTATTTGGTCGCGCAAAAGAGCAGATACAAGTTATTAGTCGTTTATCAAATGAATTTAAGGATTCCACATTACGCGTGCTACGCGTGGCATTCTTATCTGCTCTAGTGTTGGAGTTGGTCAGTACCATCAGCACTGCCATTATCGCTGTATATTTAGGTCTCACTCTGTTAGAGGGCAGTTTGGAGTTTCTATATGCCTTCTTTATTTTGTTGTTAGCGCCAGAATTTTATACTCCATTTAGACAATTAGGCGCTGCGTTTCACACTGGTATGTCTGGTAAAACAGCACTGGCTAAATTTGATGCCTTTATGGATATGCCTATTGCATTACCGCAAGGTGGTTCATATATATTACAAGATTCTATTGAGTCTATACAGCTAGAGAATTTAACCTATACATATCCTGAAACAAGCAATGGCATTCGTAATATTAGTTTACAGGTATATCGCAATGAGCCCATTATGCTCGTTGGTGAAAGCGGAGCCGGTAAATCGACGATTGCACGAATCATAGGCGCATTTTTAGAAGCGCCACCTCAGAGTGTGTATGTCAATGATGTGGATCTTTCTACATGCTCTATGGAATGGTGGCGTACGCAAGTAACCTATGTGTCTCAAAAACCGCATGTTATAAATGGCACATTGCGAGATAATATTGCTTTTGGAAAAACTGTAAGTGATGATGAGATTCTAGAGGTCGCAAAACAGGCAGAATTACAAGATGTAATCGATGATAAGGGTTTGGATTTTCTTATCGGTGAATCTGGTATGGGGCTTAGTGGAGGCGAGTTACAACGTATTGCGTTGGCACGTGCGTTTTTACATGGCGGACAAGTTCTAGTATTAGACGAAGTGACGGCCCATTTAGATGTGAATACAGAGGCTAAAATTAGCTGTGCATTGCAGCGTTTGATGAAGGATAAATTAGTTATTCTTGTAGGACATCGCATTCAAACTATGCAGTGGGCTTCTAGATTGTATGTATTGCGCCAAGGTGAAATTGTAGAGAGTGGAACCTATGAATCTTTATTGGCACACAATGGATATTTTAAATCCCTTGTGGATGCAGGCACAGGTTCATTCGTTATGAATGACGATATAGATGAATCTGTTGTGTCACATCTTACGAAATCAACACCAGAAAAACAACGTGAGTCTAAGATTCATCAACCACAATGTGAATCCAACTTCGCAAGGTATAGTGATTTTGAGGGATGGAAGCTATTATTCTCCGTGTTGAATCCCGCTCGATGGTCATTGGTTCTTGCCTTGATATTTACTTTTTTGACGGTATTTATGAATGTAGGGCTATTAGGTGTATCCTCTTGGTTACTCGCATCTGCTGCATTACAACCTGGAATTACTTATTTGAGCCTCGCTATCGTAGGGGTGCGATTCTTTGGGATTAGTCGCGCTGTATGCCGCTATTTTGAACGGTATACATCACATAGAATGGCGTTTCAAGGGCTGTATGGATTACGTGTTTGGTTTTATACCTATTTAGAGCCATTAGCACCGGCCATATTTAAACGATGGGGGGCTGGAGATATGCTGGGCCGGATTATGGCAGACATAGAGGTGCTTCAGTTCTTCTATTTGCGCACCTTAATTCCACCCTTGGCAGCTATTATACTGACATTGTTGGTCTCCTATGGGGTAGGAACCGTAGATGGTAGACTATCGGTACTTGTATGGTCTGCCGCATTAATAACTGGTGTAGTTGTGCCTTATATGGTATATCGGTATCATCGGATATCATTAGAGACGATTAGTGAGGTACAAAGCCGTTTTAAATCTACCTTAAGTGATACATTGGAAAGCATCGAAGATATCATTAGCTATCATAACGAAACCTTGGTTATGGACCGCATGATGCGGGCCGTAGATGATGTAGAATATCATAAGAATCGTATTTCTAAGGGGATGAACTTAGGAAACATCATATTCATTGGTATTGTACAAATTGCGGTTATTCTATCGGCTATTTTAGCAAGTAGTGTGTTAACAGGGCCTTGGGCGAGCGTCATGGTCGTAGTATGTGCCATCGGTATTCAAGCATGGTTTGAAGCATTACAACCTTTGATTGTATCCTTTCATCATGGATATGAGAGTTTAGTTGCCATTCGTCGGTTATTACAAATTAAGCATGCTCCATTACCTGTTGACGATAAAGGTCATATAGTGCTGACATCTATGGACACCATATCGTTAAAACATGTAAATTTTGCTTATGAAAGTGCGCCCCCTATATATGAAGACCTATCCGTACAGATAGAGAAAGGTCAAAATATTGCTATAGTTGGTGCTAGTGGTTCTGGTAAGACTACATTATTTTCATTACTAGAACGTTTATATGACTATGATGGATACATTATGGTCGGTGGTAATGAGTTAAAGTCGATTGATACTGCATCATGGCGGAATATGTTAGGGTCAATTACCCAAGATACCTATATTTTCCATGCTACGCTAGAGGATAATATTCGTCTTGCGAATCCACAAGCCGGAGCGAATGAGGTGAACGCTGCTGTAGAGCATGCTATGTTGTCAGATGTGGTTCAGAGGTTGCCTAAGGGGTTACGAACCATTGTGGGCAGTGGCGGTGTGGGCCTTAGTGGCGGTGAACGTCAGCGCGTTGCTTTAGCACGGTTATTTTTAAAAAATCCTGAACTTATATTGCTCGATGAACCTTTGGAAGGACTCGATCAGGTAACACGGCGAAAACTGCATGAAGATATTCTTGCTTTCACAAGAGAAAAGACCGTTTTGTATATTACACACCAATTAGAAGGTTTAGAGCTAATGGATCGGATTCTTTTTATGGAAAAAGGCCATATTGTAGAGGATGGAACATTTAGTGAGTTAATTGCGAAGAAAGGCCGTTTCTATGCATACTGCCGACTTACAATGGCTAGTGTGTAGCTGCTATGAATATAACATATGGTCTGTTATCTACGCGTAAATCTCGAAAAAACACGTGAATTATGATATAATTACACTGTTTGAGATATATAAATATTGTGAGTGTGCATATATTGGAGCGACTATGACAAAAATCTTCACCAAGTTACGCGCTATGGTGGATGACGCATTAAATGAACGTTCTCCTATTATTGAACAGGATACGACACTTATGACTGCACCTGTGGAACGAGAACTTTTTGATCATAGAATTCTCTATATTGAAGAGGACATGGTCAATCGGATGCTCCGCGCTGCATTTCGAAACCATTGGTTAATTTACTCTGTAACCTTTGAGTTTGAACCAAACAATCAAGTGTTTCTCTCCATTATCACTAAATGGGGGAATGTGATTAATGTGGAATTTACCATCGAGGATGTATGGTTTGATGACTATTCATCTTCCTTTGCTATTAAGTTAGATACAGCTAATATAGATACGGGTGGATTTATATTAAATTCGGTTCTCCATCTGTTAGGCAATTGGTGCCTTAGTTTGTTTGGCATATTCTTTAATCCTATTGCCATCGGACACTTAGGGTCGACGGTGCGATTTGAGAAAAAAGGGATTATTCAATTTGACTTGGTTCCCAATTCTAGAATTAAGAAATTTATCCCCTTACCTGAACGTCATGTAGGTAGTACAGGACCTGTTTTGCTGGGGAATCCAAAGACTGGTCAGTCTGTATTGCAGTTAGACTATTATGCATTCCATGATCCGGTAGATACGTTTACCGTACCAGATGTGCCAACGCGAACCAGTTGGGTTAGATCTATTGATATTGCCGCTGTATTATTATTGCCAATCGGTGTATGGATTACATTTATAATTCTTCATCACTATTTGCCGACTGAGACATTAGAGTTTTCGTTTTCTACATATTTCTTAATTTCTTTAGGGATTTTTATTATATCCTTCTTGGTAATGAATATCCCAAGATATGTATATATGTATGTAGATTCTAGAAAACAATGGCAAAGCGCCTTTGTCCATAATAATATTAAAATTCAGTTGCGTAAGTTACATCGTCGAATTTTCATGCAACAAGCTTCGCTGTCTTCAGATTGCGATGAGTGTGTAGCCTGTCAAAGTCAAGAGCGTATAAAACAATTGTTGTTACAAATTCGTGATAAACGATTCCTTGCTAATCGTTTAAAAATTGCTGATGATGATCGTGCTAGGAAACAAAAGGTTAAGTTTATCATCGCCTATATTGGGTGTACATTAATAGAATTGATGTTGTTGATGAACTAGCTAGATAATGAAAAAGGCTGAGCCTCGTGGCTCAGCCTTTTTCATTATCGTTTTTTACGTCGTTTCCGCACTTTTTTTCGAACTTCTTGTTCGTCTTGTGTAGGCGGTACTGTTATTGGTTGTGTCTTTGCTGGTTCTTGACTCATAAATGGAGGATAGCCATATTTATTGGGTTCCGGTTGCCCTGGTAATACCCAAAATAGAAAGCCAATAATCCATACAAATAAATCTAATAAATAATTTAGAGGCGTTACTGCGGAATAGGTATTGATAAAAATAATAATAGCGGCCCATAGAATGCCGGCCCAACCATTAAATCCAATATCGTGTATACGCCGTGTAAATAATGCACAGGCAAGTGGAAATAACATAGCTTGTAATGCACCTACAAAGATGCGCGTAGCCCAGTATGCAGGTAATGTAACGATGTAGTCTATTAATCGTTCTTCGATGATATCTACTGCGTAGAATAGTATCATCAATGCTATGAACAATATGAAAAATTGCAGCCTATTAAAACGCCCAGAAAGGTTAAATATGGTATAGCCCTTTCGTCGTCCCTGATATGCTATACCAAAACCTACCAAGCAGATTAGTACAGTTCGTAGAACCGGATATAATAAATCCATGAAATCCCCTTTATAAAAATAAACATAACGTATATTTTCTATGTGTTTAAGTATATCATGAACGGGCTAATTGGACAATTTCAACGCATTATTTGGATAGATTAGTTAATTCCGGTAATACGAGTTCAAAGGCGATACCATGTTTCATAGATTTTACATTGTCTACTGTTGCTTGAATCGATTTTGTTGTAAAGTTCATGGCCAATTGAGCTGCTTCATGGACTGTAAAACCACGCATGATGGCGCCGGATAAGACGGAGGTAAAAATATCGCCAGTGCCTGTTGCTTTCACAGGAATGAGTGGTGTTGAATAGGTCGCTAAGGTATCGGTTGTGCCCTCGTATACAGCAATGGTTGCATGTGTATCAGAAGGAACGCTAGTCATAATGACGAGCTCAGGGCCTAACTGATGAAGCTTTTGGCACATATCGTGTAATTCATCATCTGAAATAGGGTCTGTAGAGAATGGTTTATCTAATAAAAAACAGGCTTCTGTAAAATTAGGTTTGACGATATGCGCTCTAGAAATAAGATGTCGCATAGCTTTTACCATATCTGATGTATATATAGAATAGAGGCGTCCATCATCCGCCATGGCAGGGTCGACAATGACCATTTTATTTTTACCGAAGCGATTAATTGCTTCCTCTACGAGATGAATCTGCTCTGGTGAGGCCAAGAATCCACTGACGATGGCATTAAAATCAATTTCATTCTTTTCCCAACAATCCATAAATGCCGTTAAATGATCAGATAAATCAACGATTTCAAAATAGGGATATTCTAAATGGTTACTCAATACGGTTGTTGCTAATGGCACTGCTTGGCACCCAAGGGCGCTGATAATTGGTAGCATAACTGTTAGAGAGCAACGTCCGATGGAACTCATATCTTGTATAGTTAGTATTCTTGGTACTGTAGTCATAGAGACCTCCTCAATATAGTATACTTGTATTGTACTGTATTCGTTAAAACCTGTAAAACGATTGGAATAATAGAAAGCCCATGTAATGCATGATATAATATGAAGAATAGATGAGGTTTTAATAGATGTAATTTAAAAGAAATAAATAAAAAATAAAATATTTATTACAATATTAAATCTATACCTTTAAATTTATAGTCATAATATAGTATAATAATATAGAAATTTTATTGTATGGAGGAGATTAGAATGGCAAGGTATGTTTTACGGCGCATAGGTAGCGCACTTGTTATACTATGGGTAATTATTAGTATTACCTTCGTTTTAATGCATGCTATACCTGGTGGACCTTTTACGAGTGAGAAAAAATTACCGCCTCAGGTTAAAGCGAGTATAGAAGCAAAATATCATTTAGATGATCCATTGTGGAAACAATATACTGATTATATAGGTGGTGTTGTTACAGGAGATTTGGGGCCTTCTTACAAATATGAAGGTCGCTCCGTTAATGATATCATCGGCGAATCATTCCCTATATCAGCCCAATTAGGACTTTTAGCTCTTTGCGTTGCCATCGTTGGCGGCATTGCAGCAGGATCTATTAGCGCAATGCGACCTAACGGTATTGTGGATTATGCAATTACATTTGTGTCCACATTAGGCATTTCGGTTCCTACATTTATCATTGGTGCTGTTCTTGTCTATGTGGTCGGTTTTGAATTAGGTTGGTTGCCAGTCGCATTATGGCGTGGACCATCATATATGATCTTACCTGTACTCACATTGGCGGCACAGCCTATGGCATTTATTGCGCGTTTAACGCGTAGTGGATTGCTTGATGTATACCAACAGGAATATATTCGTACCGCACGTGCGAAAGGTCTTGGGGCGTGGACTATTTTATTTCGACATGCCTTAGGAAATGCGATTTTACCTGTTATTACGTATATTGGCCCATTGGCGGCTAGCCTCCTAACAGGTAGTTTTATCGTAGAAACAATCTTTGCCATCCCTGGTTTAGGTCAGTATTTTGTAACCTCCATTTATAATCGTGATTATACGGTTATTCTTGGTGTAACTGTATTTTATAGTACATTAATTGTAGTCTTGAATATTATTGTTGATATGATTTATCCGATTATTGATTCTCGGGTAACAACAGAGAAGGAGCGTGCGTAATGGATAGAAACGATTTTTTACCTATTGAACGCGATACGAATATTCGAGAATCAACATTTATCGTGCGTCCAAATTGGTGGCAACGATTTAAGGTAAATCGATTGGCCGTAGTTGGTGCTGGAATTATAGCGCTTATGATTGTACTCGCAATCTTTGGCCCATTGATTTCGCCGTATACCTATGCGGATCAATCCTTGATCGATGCGAACCAAAGCCCTAGTTTAGCCCATTGGTTCGGTACCGATACATTGGGACGTGATATTTACACTCGCGTTATGTATGGGGCCCGTATTTCCTTGACGATTGGCATCGTGGCCGCTTTATTAAATCTTGTAATCGGTGTTATTTACGGCGGTATTGCAGGTTACTTTGGTGGTAAAACAGATAGAATTATGATGGCTGTTGTCGATGTATTATACGGTATTCCATTATTGTTATATGTTATTTTATTGATGGTTGTCATTGGACCAGGTCTTACATCAATCTTTATTGCATTAGGTATTGCTTATTGGCTTAATATGGCCCGTATTGTGCGCAGTCAAATTGTGAAAGTTCGAGAAGAGGAATATATTATCGCTGCCGAAACAATGGGGATTTCTAAATGGCGTATTTTATGGCGTCATATTTTACCAAACTGTGTAGGCCCTATTATTATTACCTTAACATTAGCGATTCCAGATGCTATCTTTACGGAAGCTTTTTTGAGCTTTATTGGCCTTGGCGTTAATGCACCGATGGCAAGTTGGGGCGTATTAGCCTCTGATGGGATTAGTAGTATGAGATCTTATCCATTTCAATTAATTTTTCCTGCTTTGGCCATCAGCATTACCATGCTTGGATTTGTATTCTTAGGAGATGGATTGCGCAATGTATTTGATCCAAAGGAAGGGGATAGATGATGAGTGATATGTTAGTCGATGTACGAAACCTATCCATTACCATTGATACCTTTAGAGGACCGTTGCGCATCATACGCAATCAAGACATTACGCTTCGTCGTGGTGAAATCCTTGGCATAGTAGGTGAGTCTGGCTGTGGTAAATCGGTTATGGTTAATTCTCTTATGGGATTATTGCCAGAAGGTCGTACTAAAATAAAATCTGAAAAATTTGAAATTGATGGCGAAGATTGTCAAGACTATGTAGAAGAAGATTGGAATGAATTGCGTGGCACAACAGTAGCCATGGTATTTCAAGATCCTATGACTGCTTTGAATCCTATCTTGACGATTGGAGAACAAATTTATGAGGTCATCCATCGTAGCAATGCTTATGGTGATGATTATGATGAAAAGGCGATAGCTCTAGATCTATTGAAGAAGATGGGACTATCTACACCAGAAAAGCGTTTGACTCAATACCCTCATGAGTTGAGTGGCGGTATGCGTCAACGGGTGTGCATTGCCATGGCTGTTGCAGGACGTCCTAAAATTTTAATCTGTGATGAACCGACGACCGCATTAGATACAACAACAGAGGCTCAAATTTTACGCCTCATGCAAACCTTGGCCGTAGAAGCAGGGATAGGGATTATATTTATTTCTCACAATTTGCGCGTCATTGCCCAATTATGTGATCGCGTAATGGTTATGTATGCTGGTAAATGCGTAGAATCTGCAATGGTAGAGGACTTATTTAACGATCCACGTCATCCTTATACAATCGGCTTATTGATGTTATTACCTCAAGGGAAATGGCATGGTGAGTTGAAAGCTATTGAAGGACAACCGCCTGATTTATATGAATTGCCACGTGGTTGTTCATTTAATCCGCGCTGTAAATGGGCGATGCGCATATGTGGTAAACGTATACCTATGGTATCGAATATCGGTAATAATCATGAATATACATGTTGGTTAGCAAAGTTGGAGGGACTTTAATGGGATATATTTGGGAAACACGCAATCTCGTTAAAAACTTTACCCTTTCTGGCGGATTGTTTAGACCAAAACAAACGGTACATGCTTTACAAGGTGTGAGTCTCTATCAAGAGGAAGGCGAAACATTAGGTATTGTTGGTGAGTCAGGATGTGGTAAATCTACATTTGGTTATACCTTGATGGGCATACATCAGGCCACATCAGGTTCTATTTATATGAATAACATTGAAATCAATCCGTATATTCATAAAGATATAACACGGGATATGATGCAAATGGTATTTCAAAATCCCTATGCATCACTGAATCCGAGATTGAAGATAAACAGAATTTTAGAAGAGCCATTAGAGTTAAATCCTAATTATACGCCACGCGATCGGGTTATTCGGGTTAAAGAGGTACTAGAACAAGTGGGACTCGACATGGCCTATGGCGAGCGTTATGCTCATGAATTATCCGGTGGACAACGCCAAAGAATTGGCATTGCAAGGGCTCTTATTATGCAGCCTAAATGCATTATTCTTGATGAACCTATTTCTGCATTAGATGTGTCTATACAAGTTCAAATCATGACATTATTAGAACGATTGCAGGCCTTATATGGTATTTCATATCTCTTTATTTCTCATGATTTACCGATGGTGCGCTATATTAGTCATCGCATGGTAGTCATGTATTTAGGGGCCGTTATGGAAGAAGGGCCGGCGCTTGATATTTATGAGTTTCCTCAACATCCATATACGAAGGCGCTTACGACCATGATTGGTCCAGTTGTTCCGCGGGCACCAATCGGTGCGCCATTGCACGGTGAACCAGCGAGTCCATTACATCCTCCTAAAGGTTGTCTATTTAGTGACCGTTGCCCTGATGTTGAACGTAAATGTTTGGAAGAACGACCACCGCTTCGTGAATGGGCGGACCGTAGAATTGCATGTTGGCATATTTAATGGGGTAAATTATGGAACAGTTAATCGTAGGGAAATCCTTAGAAATGCAATTGGCAACAGTATTAAATACATTGCCACCAGCTGCGACCGTATCCTATATGGTAACGCGTCTTAATGAAGGGGAGGAAGCTACCATAGTGGCTTCTTCTAAGGAAACGATTGTCCATACTGGTGCCAGTATGGTGAAAACGCTGATTTTGGAGTATGTATTTCACTTAGCAGCACAAGAGCAGCTTGATATTAATGATACCATTGCATTGCACCGCAGCCCGCGCGTTGAAGGTGCAGGAGCCTTGATGGAATTGGCGGGCAATCATAGCTTTAGTTATTTAGAGCTCTGTCGTTTGATGATGGTACTCAGTGATAATTGGGCTACTAACTTATTGATGCAAGCATTGGGTATGGAAAATATCAATGCTCGGGCTGAACAATTGGGCCTTGAACATTTTGAAATCAATCGGATGATGATGGATTTTAAAGGAGCACAAGAAAATCGAGAGAATTATATTACTGCCTTAGATATGACTAAGTTGTTACATCATATATATGAGTTGCGTCATACTATATATGGCCATGAAATGTGGAATATTCTCGGACGTCAACAGTTTAGAGATATTTTGCCATTTCACTGGGGTGAGGACGTTGTGTTCCACCATAAAACAGGCTCATTAGATTGTATTGAACATGATGCGGGGATTATAGAAACGATGAATGGAGATTTTTGCTTTGTTCTGTTGATGAGTCATTTACAAAATGACAAAGCAAAACAATTAGGAGCTCAAATGGGGCTCATTATGAAAGAATTTGTAGAGGATGCATTACCATGATGGATAAACGTAAATTGCTTAAGCTCGTGGTACTAGCCTTTGGTGTAAGTATA
The DNA here is from genome assembly GCA_934202095.1 of uncultured Veillonella sp. GTDB lineage: Bacteria > Bacillota > Negativicutes > Veillonellales > Veillonellaceae > Veillonella. The sequence goes on along the minus strand of CAKPXN010000011.1, from coordinate 21,654 downwards.
TTGTTGCTTGTTTTTGGATATACTAGTGGTCCTAAGATTGTTGATGAGCATACGATACGATATGTATTGGAACAAGAACCGACAACATTAGATCCGGCTAAATCTAGTACGTCACCGGAAGCGACTGTACAATTACAATTATTTGATGGATTGGTTCGCTTAGACGATAAAGGAGAACCAGAGGCTGCACTAGCGAAACGTTGGACCGTGTCGGATGATGGCACGACATATACATTCCATTTGCGACCTGATTTGAAATGGTCCAATGGAGAACCTTTAACGGCTCATGATTTTGAGTACGCTTGGAAGAGAACACTGGATCCAGATACAGGTGCTGATAACGCCTATATGTTATATGTGCTAAAAAATGGGGAAGCTTTCAATAATGGAAAAGCAGAACGAGATGACGTTGGTGTCGAAGCTGTTGATGATAATACATTAGTTGTTACTCTAGAACATCCAACGGCATATTTCTTAAAATTATTGGCCTCCCATGGCTATTACCCAGTATATAAAAAGGCTGTTGAAAGCAATGAAAATTGGGGCAATAATGCGGAAACAATCGTTTCCAATGGCCCTTATAAATTGTTGAGCTGGCAGCACAATGGCGAACTTAATTTCGTGAAAAATGAAAATTACTGGGATGCTGATGAAGTAGTTACCAAAACGATGAATTGGCCTATTAGTGAATCGCAAAGTACACGCCTCACTCTTGTTGAAGGGGGCGAAGCGGACATGATGGTTGAGCCTCCTGTAGCCGATCAACAACGACTCGAGGAAGCTGGACTATTACATATAGGCCCAATGCTCGGTAACTATTATTACTTGTTTAATGTGAAAGCAGAACCTTTCACAAATCCTGATGTACGGAAGGCATTTTCTATGGTTATCAACCGTAAGGAAATTGTAAAGAACATCGTCAAAGGCGGTAAGGAAGAAGCGTATGCCTTTGTCCCTTATGGCATGCTTGAAAGCAATGGTACTGATGATTTCCGTGAATCGGGAAGTTATCTCGTATATGAAGATGTAGAGCAAGCTAAAGAGCTCATAAAAGAGGCTGGCTATGATGAGAAACATCCATTGCCTCCAATTACGATTTTGTACAATACTAGTGAAATGCATAAGGCAATTGCAGAAGCTATTCAAGCTACATGGCATGAAGCCTTTGGCGCTGATGTGCGATTACAAAATCAAGAAACCAAGGTATTCCTCGCTAATCGTGAGGCTGGTAAATATCAAGTGGCTCGCGCATCATGGGTTGCTGACTATGGGGATCCACAAAACTTCTTAGAAGTATTTTCTGCGGAAGACAATGATAGCCAGTACCATAATGATGACTATAATGAGCTTATTGCACGAATCCGTAGCACACCTGATAGTGCAGAACGGGATGCGTTGATGCATAAAGCAGAACGCATGATTTTTGATGAATCCTTAGTGATGCCATTGTATTTTACAACGCAACCATATGTGACTAATGGAACGATTCAAAACTATTTCTGGACCGTACTTGGTCAAGTAGACTTTAAAAAAGCATATAAATAAGATACACTAAAGACGTACGAATTGTACGTCTTTTTTGTATATTTCTGTTTACCTATGTAATTGGTACAAATTATATAGATAAATAATGTATATATGTGAGGAATTATGGAGTGGAAATTTCCAACATGTTTACAGAAGGGGATGACCATCGGTTGCATAGCCCCTGCTAGCAGCAGTGACGAATCTCTGGATACAATACAACAGATATGCCAGCAACATGGCTATCAGATTATATTTGGTGAATCCTGCTATCGTAAAGGTTTGTATGGTGGCACCCCTGAAGAGCAGGCCAATGAATTTCAATGGATGATGACAGAGGCCCCTTGTGATGCGGTGCTGGCATTGCGGGGCGGATATGGCACGATGCGGTATATAGATTGCATTGATTATGATTCTATACGTACCTATGGTAAGCCTTTTATAGGGTATAGTGATTGTACGGCACTACATATGGCTATCAATCGTTATAGCCGTCTAGTAACCTATCATGGCCCAATGGGGGTTGATTTTACAGAAGCACGTAATGAAGATATACATCATTTATTTGAAACATTGGAAGGGCGACTTAGAGTCATTGAACCGCTACCGGAACCACCGCGAGGGGCCATCGGTACAGAACTGGGAGATGGCATATTGCGCGGTGGAAATATGACCATGCTATCTATGCTGTGTGGAACACCCTATTTTTTAGAGGATGAAAGCATAGAGGATACAATTCTATTTATAGAAGATATTGGCGAGGCGCCATATAAGCTAGACCGCATGTTACAACAATGGCGACTAGCTGGTGTATTGAGCCGAATAAAAGGCATGATGATTGGTACCTTTACAGATTGTGAAGGCGATGCGGATGAAGCGGATTACGACATCGGCTATGAAGCCCTCCGCTATATGGAGGAAAATCGTAAACCGAATCTTCCAGATCCCTTTGTATGTTATGTGCCTACAGGGCATGGTACACCCCATCAAACATTGCCATTAGGTGCACATGTCCACTTTCGTTATATTTCTAATACAATCGTATTATCGCCTTATACGAAGCAATATAAGTCATAATGATAGATGAGGAACGATAGATGAATTTAAAGGAACGGGAATCTCGAGCTTGTGCCATAATTGATGGTATACAAGATGAGTTGAAAAGGATTTCGTTATTTTTACATGACAATCCAGAACTGGGGCAGCATGAAGATCGTGCTGTAGAAACAATTACTCACTATATGGCACAGCATGGGTTTGATACGGCCGTAGGCCTCACAAAACGACCAGAGTTACGCACGGCTATGAGAGCCGACAAGGGGTTAGAACGATTACATAAACTGGCATTTTTAGGAGAGTATGATGCGCTGCCTGAGCTAGGCCATGGGTGTGGTCATAATTTGATTGCCATTATGAGTATGGGCGCAGCCATCGCATTTAGCCAAACGTGCCGAGATACGTGGGGAACTACGTTTTTTGGATGTCCTGCAGAGGAGACCATCGGTGGTAAGGTATATATGGCTGAAGAAGGTCTCTTTAAAGGCTATGATGGGGCTCTTATCATTCATCCAGGCGGTGAAAATGAGGTGGGTGGTACATCATTAGCTACACATCCTCTAGAGCTAACCTTTCACGGTAGGTCTTGTCATATTGCGTCACTTACAGACTCTGGCGTCAATGCCTTAGATTGTGCGGTAGATTTATACCAATCTATTAAGACCATGAAAATCGATACATTTCCGAAAGGCGCTATCGTAGGTGCCATATTTACACAGGCTGGCACGGCCCCTAATGTAGTAACAGATACGGCCACATTGCGCATGACCGTACGCGGTGCTACGGTGGCTGATTTGGAAAATATCATTTTGCCAGCCATTAAATCTAAAGCGCAGAGGATTGCTACGGACTATGGCGCAACTGTAGAAATGCACCATTATGAACCTTTGTTTAAAGATATGAGGCAGGATGAACGTTTACTATCTTTATTTGATAAGGTAATGACTGAGTTTGGTGAAAGCCCGCGAAAATTACCACCCAATGAGGCGGATGGTAGTACCGATGTAGGTAATGTATCCTATGAGGTACCCACTGCACAGCCAACATTGAATATAGGTAATCATCTAGAAGCTCATACACCTGAGTTTGCTTGTGCAGCGGGTTCGGAGTATGGATTGAGTCAAGCTATTAAAGGCGCTAAGATTATGGCCATTGTTGCCTTGCGGTATGCAGAACTAGTAAATGCCTAAATTTTGACATATCTAGGGCAATCAAGGTACAATGAATATATTAATTAGTGTGAACTAAGCCGTCTTATGCAAGACGGCTTTTATTCCGATGGAGATAGATAATGAGTGTATTAACGGTATCCCATGTAACTCATGGCTTTGGGGCTCGACAAATATTAGATGATGCATCGTTCCGACTGTTAAAGGGGGAACATGTAGGTTTAATAGGTGCTAATGGAGAAGGGAAATCTACCTTTTTAAATATTATTACAGGCAAGTTGCCACCTGATGAAGGCAAAATCGAATGGTCTAACCAAGTAACGGTGGGGTATTTAGATCAGCATGCAGTACTTGAAAAGGGCATGACCATTCGCGATGTATTGCAACGCGCCTTTGATGATTTGTATGTGATGGAATCTAAGATTAATGATGCATACAATACAATGGGTGATGTATCAGAAGATGAAATGAATCGCCTATTAGAGCAAGTTGGTGAGTGGCAAGAAATCTTAGAGCAACGTGGATTTTATGAGATTGATGCGGTCATTGAACGAACAGCACAAGGGTTAGGCCTCATGGATATTGGGTTAGATCGGGATGTGTCGGAGTTGAGTGGTGGACAACGTACAAAGGTATTGTTGACCAAGCTATTGCTTGAGAAACCGACCATATTGTTATTGGACGAACCGACAAACTACTTGGATGTTGAGCATATTCATTGGCTACAAAATTATTTACAGAATTACGAAAATGCCTTTATTTTGATCTCTCATGATATGGAGTTCTTAAATTCTGTCGTTAATGTAATTTACCATATTGAACAAGCCGTTCTTACACGCTATACAGGTGATTATCATCAATTCCAAGCTGCCTATGAAGTGCAAAAGGCACAAGCACGCAAAGCTTATGAACGACAACAACAAGAAATCGAGCGCATGGAGGATTTTATCCAACGCAATAAAGCTCGCGTTGCTACGCGTGGCATGGCGAATTCTAGAGCTAAGCGTTTAGAGAAAATGGAAATTCTTGAAAAACCGAAGGAATATATCAAACCGTCCTTTGGCTTTAAAGAAGGTCGTACGCCTAGTCGTTTTATCGTGGAAGCCTTTGGTCTTGAAATTGGGTATGATGAGCCACTTACAAGACCGGTGGACTTTCAAATAGAGCGGAATAAAAAAATTGCCATTCGCGGTGTCAATGGTTTAGGTAAAACTACATTGCTAAAGACCATTTTAGGTTTACTGAAACCTGTAAGCGGCGAATTGGTGAAAGGTGATTTCCTCGAAGTCGGCTATTTTGCGCAAGAGGATACACCATCTAATTCAGAAACTGCGTTAGATTATATTTGGAATGAATATCCGGCCATGACAAATGCTGAAGTTCGTGCAGCGCTTGCGCGATGTGGATTGACAAATGAGCATATTACTTCTCAAATGCGCGTTCTATCTGGCGGTGAAAATGCGAAGGTACGTCTCTGTAAATTGATGCAGAAGAAATATAATGTTCTTGTTCTTGACGAACCGACAAATCACCTTGATATATATGCTAAGGAAGAATTGGCCCGGGCTTTGCGTGATTTTAAGGGCACTATTGTTCTCGTTAGTCATGAACCAGAATTTTATGAAAGTTGGGTTACCGATATTTGGAATATAGAGGATTGGACAACGAAAATCGTTTAGGAGGGCCTATGAATCAACTTGCAAAAGAAGGGATAGAGCAATTTTTGCGTGCCCTATCCGTTGATACAAAGGCGCCAGAGTTAGAAAAAACACCGACCCGCGTAGTGGAATTGTATGAAGAGTTGTTTTCTGGTGTCGGAAAGAATACAAAAGAACTCTGGGGGGAATTGTTTTCTACGGACTACAATGGTTTAGTAGCCGTTACAGACATTCCATTTTATTCGATGTGTGAACATCATTTACTGCCATTTTTTGGTACAGTAGATGTAATATATCAACCACATAGTGGTTGTGTAGCTGGCTTAAGTAAGTTTAATGATGTAATTACGGTATTAAGTAGAAAGCCACAATTACAAGAACGCTTGACGAGAGAAATCGCCGATGCAATCGAGCATGATTTATCCGCTGAAGGTGTTTTTGTACGTCTTAAAGCAACACAATTATGTATGTTGATGAAGGGAACTTTGCAACAAGGCTCGCAAGTGGTTACCATAGAGAGTAGAGGTCTATTAAGGGAGGCAGGCTCTTTGCGAGATGAAGCATTGGCTATGTTAGGAGGCACAGATGTATAAACGTAGACAATATACTTGGAGTGATGGCAAATCATTACGCTTATTTGACCGCACATTAATTATGGGCATTTTAAATGGCACACCAGATTCTTTTTCCGATGGAGGCCAACATAATACACCAGAAACTGCAGCAGAATGGACTCGCCAAATGATTCAAGATGGGGCGGATGTAATTGACTTAGGCGTTGAATCTACACGTCCTGGTTGCACACCGTTGCGTGCGGAGGAGGAAATCGAACGGCTTAGCCTATTGCTAGATCCTGTGTTAGAGGCATCTACTGTTCCTGTATCCATCGATACATATCATGCGAAAACAGCAGACTATGCCTTCTCCAAAGGCGCTCATATTTTAAATGATGTATGGGGATTGCACTATGATCCTGATATGGCCGCTGTAGCAGCAAAATATCAGGTGCCTGTTATCATTATGCATAATAGCAATGATACAAATTACGATGACATTATTGAAGATATGAAGGCTTATTTCTTCTCCGCCGTAGATAAGGCTTTAAAAGAAGGGGTAAAACCACAAAATATTTGGCTCGACCCAGGCATTGGATTTGGGAAAACAGAGGAGCAAAATATTGAGGTGTTGCAACGGTTAGGTGAAATTACGGCCTATGAATACCCTGTGTTATTGGCGCCAAGTAGAAAACGTTTCATCGGTACGATGCTCGGTGGACTTCCTCCAGAAGAACGCGATGAAGGCACAGTTGCAGCGTGTATTACCGGTGTTTTCCAAGGCGTTGACATGGTGCGTGTACATAATGTATTAATGCATAAACGTGCACTTGCTGTAGCAGACGGATTGTTGCGAGGCTAATAAGGAGTTTACTATGGATAAGATCATATTAAAGAATATGGCTTTTTACGGATATCATGGTAATTTAGAGTCTGAAAAATCACAAGGTCAACGCTTTTTTGTCGATGTGGAAATTAAAACTGATTTAACTAAACCAGGCCAAACAGATATGTTAGAGGATTCTATCAACTATGTTGAGGTGTACGATATGGTGGCAGCTATTATGACTGGTGAACGTTGTAATTTGTTGGAACATATTGGTGCATTGATTGCAGATACATTGTATCAACACTATCAAGGCATAGTTGGCTTAAGCGTGACTGTTCGTAAGCCATCTGTACCGATTGCAGGTATATTGGATTATGTAGAAGTTGTAACGACGCGAGGTCAAATTTAATGTATACGTACTATATTAGTGTAGGTTCTAATATAGGAAATCGACGTCAGTACATTGAATCAGCTTATCAGGCTCTTTCCATATATCCAGAGGTGCATCGTATTATTGCCTCATCCATTCTAGAAACGGAGCCGTGGGGCTATACAGATCAAGATGTATTTTTAAATGCTGTTTGGCGCGTTACCTGTGAATGGAAACCTCATGAGTTGCTCGATATATTACAAGAACTAGAACGTGAGGCTCAACGAAAACGGGATATTCACTGGGGACCGAGAACACTTGATTTGGACATTGTATATGCTCTGGATAAAACCGGTGCTTGTATGAATATCAATGATGCGCGTTTAGTAATTCCACATCCATATTTTTGGGATAGGTTGTTTGTTTTGGAACCGTTGATGGAGCTAGACAAAAATTTCACATATAATGGTGAGTCCATACGCAGTAGAGTTCATTCACTACAGACATAATATAAGGATGTATTCATAAGAGGTTAACATGAATGCAAAACGATTGGGCTTTATCATTGTTGCCATTCTTTTAATGGGATTGTCTTATTGGGCGATGTCGATGGTTAATGATGATGTAAAGTCCGTAAAAGTAGATCCAGAACAACATACATTGGTAGTTACATCGAATGATGCAATTATATCTAAACGATTGTTGGCCATGAAACAAGTGGGGGATAATGTCTATTTTTTAGGTTATGAAGGATATGGCATTTATAATGTAAGGGATAATACGATTCGACTTAATACAGTTCAATTTAAAGGAACTCATATTGAGCCTGGACAACTAAAAAATTATCAAAAAGGCGTGCGTCATGTAGAGAATATTGGAACCTTTCATGATTTTACAGCTGAAGAGCAACAGAACTTTACCGATATGCTAAATGCAACGGATAAGGGGGCCCACTATATACTGCCTTATTATCAGTCTGGCTATGAATCGTCGTTCATTGATTTAGATACATTATTTTTTATTACTAATAATGTAAAGTCCCTTAAGCAAGGACCGTCAAAAATTTATATTTTAGATGGTTCGGGATTTATCATCATTAATAGGGTCAATAAAGAGATTCAGGGATATTTTAATACGCGTATTTTGGGCGAGGGGACGAAGGGGGTTCCAGATAGCTTGAAAGGTTATTATGGGTCCCAATTCATACGAATCTACGCATTAAGTAAAATGGATCCAGAAGATGTATCTATTTTATGGAATATGCGCAAACAATATTTATTTAAGAATAAAATTGATGTACAAGAACAAAATTTATTTCCTATAGAATTAGTCGATGTACATCAGTAGGAGGTACATATGCTTTGGTCTATTATCGTAGGTGGGTTTATTGGTTTTGTAGCAGGACGTATTACTAAGAAATCACAAAGTATGGGGATTATTCTCCATGTTATTGCAGGTTTAGTTGGTGCTGTCGTTGGACAGGCTTTACTTGGTACATGGGGGCCAAGCCTTGCTGGTATGGCCTTAATACCATCTATTGCTGGTGCCGTTATCGTTATTGCTGTAGTTAATTTTTTTGCAGGAAAAGACTAACAAAATATTAAAAATAGGACTATTATAGTAAGTAGCTATAATAGTCCTTTTAATATTTATAAACAAATTGTCTTAAGGAGGCTCTTATGAAATTACGTAAAGTAGGTATAATCGGTACTGGACATGTAGGTTCTCATGTGGCTTTTTCTCTAGCCTTGCAAGGTGAAGTCGATGAGTTATATATGATGGATATTGATGAGAAGAAAGCAAAAGCCCAAGCGATGGATATCAATGATGCAGTTAGCTATATTCCGCATCGTGTAACGGCTACATCTGGGCCAATTGAAGGTTGTGGGGATTGCGATATTCTCGTTTTCTGTGCTGGCCCATTACCTAATTTATACCAAGATAGACTTGAAAGCCTTGGTGATACAGTAGCCGTACTAAAGGACGTCATTCCTCGTATTAAAGAATCTGAATTTAATGGTTTCATTATATCTATTTCTAATCCAGCTGATGTAGTGGCCACGTACTTATGCAAACATTTAGGTTGGAATCCTAAGCATATTATTTCATCGGGAACTGCACTCGACTCTGCAAGACTACAAAAAGAACTAGCTCATCTATTTAATATTAGTAATCGAACAATTACAGCCTATTGTTTAGGCGAACATGGCGCCAGTGCTATGGTACCTTGGTCACATGTATATGTACAAGGTAAGCCATTAACTCAACTACAAAAAGAATTGCCTCATAGATTCCCCGAACTAGATCATAAACAAGTTTTGGATGATGTTAAAATTGGTGGCTATCATGTTTTGGCAGGAAAAGGTTCTACAGAATTTGGTATTGCTAGTGCAACAACCGAATTGATTCGCGCTGTATTCCACGATGAGAAAAAGGTGCTACCATGTTCTTGCTATCTTGATGGGCAATATGGAGAAACAGGTGTTTTTGCATCTACACCTGCTGTTATTGGTAAAGATGGTATTGAAGATGTTCTTGAATTGCAACTTACGGATGATGAATTATCATTATTTAAGAAGTCTTGTGCTGTTATTAGAGAATATGTTAAAAAAGCTGAAACCTTGTGATACGTCGATAGTTTCATTCAAATAAATCGACCATATAAGTTTTTCTATCTATAAATTTTATGAGGTTCTATGGTATAATTTGTTATTATGTATATAGTTGATAATGTTATTGGGGGCTCTACATGAAACAATCTGAACATCGTGAAAAACCGGTAAAGCGTAGACGGGTACAACGAAATCGACGCGCTGAAGATCGTAAGATTGTCATCATGTGGGCAAAACGTATTGCTGTTACAGTAATGGTTATGTTATTACTGGGGCAAGCATATCGTCTAGTAGCTATTTATCAAGAAAAACAACATATTGAACAACAATTGCAAGAATTGCAACAAAAGAATGATGAACTAGAGCAGGAAAAAGCAAAGCTACAAGATCCTAAGAATATTGAAAATGTAGCTCGTGAGCAATTAGGCCTCGTAAAACCAGGTGAAGTGCCATATGTAAAATAATCTTGTCATCATTGGTGTAGTTTTAGTTTATAGTTTGAGGTTTTATTAGGAGGTTGCATGGCAATCGAAGTTGGTAGCGTTTTAAACGGTACAGTTTCCGGTATTACAAAATTTGGTGCTTTTATTGATTTAGGGGATAAGCAAACTGGTTTAGTTCATATTTCCGAAGTAGCTCATGGCTATGTAGAAGATATAAATGATGTACTAAAGGTACAAGATGCAGTGAAGGTTAAGGTTTTGTCTGTCGATGGTAGCAAAATTGGCCTTTCCATTCGTCAAACTCAGGATAAACCGCACGTTGAAGAACGTCGACCTGAGCGCCGTATACAAAGTCGACAAAGCGCAGAATCCTTTGAAGCAAAGATGAAATCATTCTTGCGTGATAGCAATGAACGATTGCATGATTTAAAACGCAATACAGAAGGTAAACGTGGAGGCCGTGGCGGTCGTCGCGATTAGAAATAAAGAGATGGTTTCGGCCATCTCTTTGTGCATATAACTTCAATTATAATACGAAGGTACTATAGAGAAAAAACTATGAAAACAGCTATTATTGATGTAGGTTCGAATTCTATACGTCTGTTATTAGGGGCCTATAAAAATGGACAATGGTATAATGAGCCTAAACGCTTGTGGACTACGCGATTAGGAAAACGAAATGATGATGGTACACTATCTACAGAATCTATGGAGGCCTCCTACAAGGCTTTTTCTGAAATCGATAGTCTCGCCAAAGACTATGGCGTAAATCAATGTTTTGCCTTTGCTACAAGTGCCGTCCGGGAAGCCTCTAATGGTCTGGACTTTATGGAAAAGGCTACTACATATTGTGGAATGACATATCGTATCTTAAGTGGTGAAGAAGAGGCGGCCTACGGATTTAAAGGAGCATTACAAGATCGTTTATCTGATGGTTTGCACTATGCGACTATCGATATTGGCGGTGGTAGCACAGAATTGGCATTAGGTTCTAAAGATGGTATCTATTGGAGCCGATCCTATCCGGTTGGGGCAGTGCGTTTAAAACCACTTTCTGATGAAGGACCACAACGGGTATGGGAGGAAACTAGATTCTTGTGGGACCCTATGATGATAGCGGGCACATTCGGTGAATTTATTGGCATAGGTGGTACCATTACAACATTGGCTGCTATTGATTTAAAGATGGCAATCTATGATGGACATAAAATCCAAGGTCATAAATTAACGAGGGAATGTATAGAAGGCATTATTTTACAATTGCGCTATATGAGTCGTGATGAACGATTGCAGGTGCCCGGTCTTCAGGCAGGTCGCGTAGATATTATTGTGAGCGGTGCGGAAATATTAACGTCGTTTATGGATGCCTATGAAGTTCCTCATATTTTTGTGAGTGAACAAGATGGCATGGAGGCATTACAACAAGAAGTATTTGAAAATTATGATGAAACAGTGCAGTAATACTACGCCTAAGGCAATTAAACAATTACATAGACTTGTTAATGCAACATTGAAATCTGTAGATTTATTTCCTTATGACTCACGTATTTTGGTTGCTTGTTCAGGGGGACCTGATTCTATGGTCGTTTTAGAGGTATTGCAATATCTTAAAAATCATAGAAAAGCGGCGTGGACCCTTGGTGTTACTACTGTTGATCACTGTATTCGTAGTGAAAGTGCTGCAGAATTACAAATGGTTGAATCTTATTGCAAAAATAAGAATTTGCCATTTTGGGGCATTAAAAAGGATATACCTGCCATGGCGCAGGCCCGAAAGGAGTCCTTGGAAACCGTGGGACGCTGTGAACGGTATATGTGGTTTAATGAACTAGCACAACGTGAGAGGTTTGCGTATATAGTGACCGCTCATCATAAGGATGATCAAGCAGAAACCATTTTGGCACATATATTGCGTGGCACGGGGCTCAAGGGACTTAGTGGAATGCGTGTCATCAGTCATGATTACACGGTTCCTGTTGTACGCCCCTTATTGGAAATAACAAAATCTGAAATATTGGCATATGCTCATTTACGAAATGTTGCATATTGTACAGATTCGTCCAATAATGATAGGCAATATAACAGGAATCGCATACGCCATGAGGTTATCCCTATGTTGCAATCTATTAACCCTAATGTGGTTGATACATTGTGCCGACTTGGCCATATTGCTCAGGTGGATGAGGCGTATCTCGATGGTGAAAGTAAGCGTTTGTTTCTTCAATTAGTAACAAGTGTTGAAAATGGATATACTATATCACGTCGCGGTATGCGTTCATTACCGCTTGCCATGCAGCGGCGGTTGTGGCAATTGATGATGCCTAGCATCTCATTATCACTAGCACATCAAGTTCAATTGGCACATATGGTAAGAACGGGGGAAGAGAAAACTTTCACCATTCAAAAAGTTACAATTAACGCGCAATGTGATACAATACATGTATATTGCAAACATTAGATATAGATCCGGGAGGTCTTATATATGCATCAAGATGTAAAAGAAATTTTATATACGCAAGAACAACTGGCAACTCGTGTTCGCGAATTAGGCGCAGCAATCAGCAAAGATTATGCTAATGATTCTGTTGTATTAGTAGGCGTGTTGAAGGGGGCTATTGTTTTTTATACCGATTTGGTTCGTACCATCGATGATTCTGTAGATGTATCGTTCGATTTTATTTCTTGTTCTAGCTATGGAGACGGTACAACTAGTACCGGTGTGGTCCGTATTTTAAAAGATTTGGATCGCTCCGTAGAAGGTAAACATGTGCTTGTTGTAGAGGATATTGTGGATACGGGCACAACTCTTCATTATTTACTAGACAATTTAAAAGCTCGCGGCGCTAAGAGCGTGCGACTTGTTGCCCTTCTCAATAAACCAGAACGCCGTAAAATGGACGTAGATGTCGATTATGTAGGCTTTACTGTTCCAGATTACTTTGTTGTTGGATACGGCTTAGATTATGCTGAACGATATCGTCAATTACCGTATATTGGTATTTTGAAAGAATCTGTTTACCAATAATGGTGTAATATTTTTATAACTAAATAATGGCGAGTATTTGTTCGCCTTTTATGGTATAATATAATAATGCATATCATTATGCACTATTGGATTATACATTACATGTGAAAGGAGTAATTTTTTGAGTCAATTTAGTAAAAAACTCGTCCTTTACTTACTTATCATTGCAATTGCCGTTTTCGCTATAGATTCTCTTGCAGGGCAAAATACGAATAAAGCCGAAATGAGCTATACCGGTTTTGTACAACAAGTACAACAAAAGAATGTTGAATCTGTAACGATTACAAATGACCATGGAATCAAAGGAAAGCTAAAAAATGGTACAGATTTTGTATCCTATGCACCTTCTGATGATACGTTGATTAAAACGTTGACTGATAATGGCGTAGAAATTACAGCTGCACCGCCTGAACAACCTTCTTGGTGGGTTAGCTTATTAGGTTCTGCAATTCCTATCATTATCCTTGTAGTTGTATTCTTTTTTATTATGCAACAAACTCAAGGTGGTGGCGGTCGCGTAATGAACTTTGGCAAAAGCCGTGCTAAGATGATGGGCGATGGTAATGTAAAGGTTAAATTTAGCGATGTAGCTGGTGCCGAAGAGGCGAAACAAGAATTGACAGAGGTTGTAGAATTCTTGAAGGATCCAGGTAAATTTACAAGTATTGGTGCAACTATTCCAAAAGGCGTTTTGTTAGCAGGACCTCCAGGTACAGGTAAAACCTTATTAGCAAAAGCTGTAGCTGGTGAAGCAGGGGTTCCATTCTTTACCATTTCCGGTTCCGACTTCGTAGAAATGTTTGTCGGTGTCGGTGCATCACGTGTACGTGATTTGTTTGGTCAAGCGAAGAAAAATGCGCCTTGTATCATTTTCATCGATGAAATTGATGCAGTAGGTCGCCAACGTGGTGCTGGTCTTGGTGGCGGTCATGATGAACGTGAACAAACGTTAAATCAATTACTTGTTGAAATGGATGGTTTTGGTGCTAATGAAGGTATCATTACCCTTGCAGCGACTAACCGTCCAGATATTTTGGACCCTGCATTATTGCGCCCTGGTCGTTTTGATAGACAAGTAGTTGTAGGTCGCCCAGATCTTCACGGCCGTGAAGCAATACTTAAGGTTCATGCACGCAATAAACCGTTGGCTGATGACGTGGATTTAAAAACTATTGCGAAAAAGACACCTGGCTTTACAGGTGCTGATTTAAGCAATTTATTAAACGAAGCTGCATTGTTAGCAGCTCGCTTAAATAAAAAGGTCATTACCATGGCTGAATTGGAAGAAGCCAGTGAAAAGGTTAGCATGGGCCCTGAACGCCGCAGTCACATTGTGAGCGAAAAAGATCGCAAATTGACGGCTTATCATGAATCTGGTCATGCTATTGTGGCGCATTTATTGCCACATGCAAACCCTGTTCATAAGGTAACAATTATCCCACGTGGTTATGCTGGTGGATATACAATGATGTTACCTAAAGAGGAACATGATTATAAGACTAAAGCACAGCTATTAGCTGATATACGCGTTGCATTGGGTGGTCGTATTGCTGAAGCCCTTGTACTTGGCGATATTAGTACGGGTGCATCTGGCGATTTACAAAGTGTAACGAATACGGCACGTTCTATGGTTACACGTTGGGGTATGAGTGATACGTTGGGACCAATTGTATTTGGTGAACAACAAGAGCAAGTATTCCTCGGTAAAAATATTGGCCATGAACGCAATTATAGTGAAGAAGTGGCAAGTAAAATCGATGTTGAAATTCATCATATTGTAGATGAAGCATATCGTGATGTAGAACAACTCTTAACTGACAATATGGATTTCTTGCATAATATGGCGAAGGCTTTATTAGAAGAAGAAACCATTGATGCTAAGGCAGTTGAAAACCTTCATAAATATGGAACTACTAAGGCTCCTAATGAAATAGATGAGCCTACAGTAAGTCATATGGATGCAGTAATTTCCATGCCGCCTAATGCTACTGAAGAATCTAAGATAAGCTCTACAGAATCCGATGTACAATCTTAATACATAACTAAAAGAGGCTACCTTGAGGTAGCCTCTTTTGCTGTATGTGAAATGTTTCTGTTACGATAAATTTTTTTATTGTCCATCACTGGCATGTCTTGTGGCCATTAATTCTTGAGTGCGTTGATTCTTACGTTTTTGAAGGTATCGTTGGGCTAGCACATTTGGCACGGCCACGCCGACTGCGATGCCCACAATAGATAGAATGCCAGTAGTACCGTTTTGTGCCATATACAATAGACCTGATTCGTTTAGTGAGTTTATGTGCAATATATCAAATAGAAATCGATAGAGTAAAATGCCAGGCATCAGTGCGATAGCTGATGGTACGACTAGTACGGGACCAGATGTTCGTAGCCATGAGGAAAGTTTGACAAAGATGACGCTCATTACGGCTGCACCAATGAATGTAGCACCGGGTAAAGCAAATCCATATTCTAAAAGCATTAAGTTACGAATTGCTACGCAAACGACACCGCCTAGCCCAATATAGGGTAATAGACGAGCTGGTGAATTAAATAGTACAGCGAATGAGGCGGCGGAAACAAAGGAACCAATAATCTGCGCTATAGAAAAAATATGAGGCTTAATATCCACAAAGTTAAATGCCGGCAATGGACTGAAGTAAAGAGCCATCGCCATGCCGAGTGTCATGCTGCCTACGATAAGTAAGGTTCTGATAGCTCGTGTTATACCGGATAAAATGTGGTTGTTTATAGTATCGATAACCGAGTTGATAAGTGGAACACCTGGAATCATGAAGAGTGTACAACAGACGAGTACATATACCAGTGATCCTAACTCGATGAAGGTATAGAAACCATAGGCAATAAACATGGCCGTGAAGGCGCAGATAGCGTTGCCTAAATATTCATTAAACCCTAGCCGTTGAGATAAAACTCTCATAAAGTACCCACATAGAGAACATATAAAGGTTACTACTAATGCGATTATATCGGCGCTATATAGATAGGCTAAACCAGCGGAACCAAGTGCACAGGCGATACCTTTTAACCAAACTGGGTATACGGGGATCGTGTGGTGCAATTTGCTAACTAAACGTTCGTATGTAGTGAGCGAATAATGGCGTTCAAAGGCACGCCAAGTTAATTTAGACACTGCATTGATCATGGCCATATTTGGTATGTGCACAGGTGTCTTTCTAAAAACAGTTATGGAACGCTCTTCGTGAAATACATTAATCATGATTGTCGTATAACTAATGTGGATATTTAAATAGTTGTGTGGGATTCCCATAAATGTGGCTGCTTGTTGAATCTCAGACACCATTCGCACTGTGTCTGCGCCACACTCCATAAGGAGTTTGCCGATATTTAATAGTACATCCAATTTTCGATGAATATGGATGAAAGGGGTCTCTAAGACCTCATTTTTTTCTTCTAATGTAAACTGTTTCATTAATACTCCTTTATTTCATCATCTATTATTTATTATACTATGTAATGGTTTGTAATATCATTCATTAATCTATTTGTCTACCTCAGGGGGTATAAAAATCTTGATTCCTTGCATTTTATTGAATGATTATTTATTAAATTGATAAATAACACTTGCTTTTTCAATGGCCCACTTGTACAATCGAATTGTAAACCGACAGAGAAAGGGGCCTTATTATGCGAGATGAAGTACTAGAGTTCTTAAGACAGAATCAAGGTGGCTTTGTGTCCGGTCAAGATATGTCAGACGCTTGTCATGTATCACGGACTGCCATTTGGAAGCATATAAAAGCACTAAGACAAAAAGGATATAAAATTGAGTCTTATACAAAGCGTGGCTATCGTTTATTGGAGGAACCAGATTTGTTAAGCCCATTAGCAATGAAACAGATATTGAATACCGATGTATTTGGCAAACGGTATGTATATATGGATACGACTGAATCAACGAATCTAGAAGCGCGTAGATTGGCACAACAAGGCGCTGAGGAAGGTACTGTTGTCGTTACAGAGGAACAAGCGGCTGGTCGTGGTCGTTTGTCTCGTGGATGGTATTCTCCATTCGGGAAAGGTTTGTGGTTTAGCCTTATTCTTAGACCTGATTTTCCTCCTGCAGAGGCCCCAAAATGTACATTGATGGCTGCCGTGGCGCTCACGAAGGCATTTCATAAAATGGGACTTACTGATGCAGGGATTAAATGGCCAAATGATATTTTGGTGAATGGTCGTAAGCTTGTCGGTATATTGACGGAGATGTCTGGTTCGATGGAGGAGATTTCCTATATCGTTATGGGCATAGGCGTTAATGTTAAGACGAAACAAGAAGAATTACCGGAAGAAATTAAACAAATCGCTACATCTCTATTGATGGAAGGCGTTGATATTGAACGGACAGAAGCTTTCAAAATTATCTTAGAAGAATTAGAGCATCAATATTATGATGTACTAGATAGTGGGTTTGAGGATACCTTAAACGAATGGCGCAAATTAAGCGTTACCTTAAATCAAGAAATTGAGGTTAGAGCACCAGGGAATACCTATGAAGGTGTGGCAACTGATATTGATGACGACGGAAATTTATTGGTAAAAACGACTAATGGAGAAATTAAACGAATTGTGGCTGGCGATGTTTCTATACGTCCACGAAAATAGGAGGAATGCATGTTATTAGTAATTGATGTGGGAAACACGAATATTGTTCTCGGTGTTTACGATGGTAAAAATTTAGTTGGGCATTGGAGAATTTCTACAGATCGTGTGCGCACCACAGACGAATATGGCATGTTGATGATGAACTTGTTTTTTCATGATCGCAAGGTCAATGCGAAAGATATTAAGGCTATCATTATTTCTTCTGTTGTACCACCGTTAATGCCTACATTAGAACGTGTATGCTTGCGTTACTTTAATGTGAATCCTATCATTGTAGGTCCGGGTACGAAAACAGGTATTGCCATTAAATATGATAATCCTCGTGAAGTAGGGGCTGACCGCATCGTCAATGCTGTAGCGGCAAATGCTGTATATAAGGGCCCATTGATTATTATCGACTTTGGTACGGCTACAACCTATTGTGCGGTGCTTGGAAATGGTGATTATATTGGCGGTGTTATTACGCCAGGTGTAACAATTTCTGCAGAAGCGCTCTTCCAACGAGCTGCTAAATTGCCTCGTATTGAGGTGAAAGATCCGGGACAGGTTATCAATCGCAATACCGTATCCTCTATGCAATCCGGCATGTTCTATGGCTATGTAGGACAAGTGGAAGGCTTAGTGGCACGTATGAAAGCGGAAATGGGTGGGGACGTAACCGTTGTGGCAACAGGTGGTCTAGCACAGCTCATCAGCAGTGCTACCGATTGTATCGATCATGTAGAACCTATGCTTACATTAGAAGGTTTACGCCTCATTTACGAACGAAATAAATAATGGTACTATAATAGAGTTGGTTGTAATTATAGTATGAATGTATAACAACAGGTACGGCTGAGGCTGTACCTGTTTTATTAGGTGAAATACAATGAAAGAAATATGGGCTATTGGTAATGTACCCATTCATGGTAGGGCTATTTTAGCGCCCATGGCAGGGGTTAGTGATATAGCGTATCGACTGTTAGCCAAAGAACGCGGTGCATCCATGGTTTGTACTGAAATGGTTAGCGCTATGGGCATAAAATATAAAAATGAGCGCACTCACGAGTTATTACGTATGGAAAAGGTGGAACATCCTGTATCGATGCAAATTTTTGGGTCTGATCCAGAAGCAATCGCATTGGGCGCGAAGGTAGTAGCAGATGCCGGTGCAGATATTGTGGATATCAACATGGGGTGCCCCGTTAAAAAGGTTGTATCTAGTGGCGATGGCTCTGCGCTCATGAAAACACCAGATTTAGCGGCGCGCGTAGCAGAGGAGGCCGTGAAAGCTGTCGATGTGCCGGTTACGGTTAAAATGCGTATCGGCTGGGATGATGAGCATATCAATGTGGTTGATTTTGCTAAACGTATTGAAAGCACAGGTGTGGCTGCAGTTGCTGTTCACGGAAGAACGCGGGAACAAATGTATATGGGTCGTGCCGATTGGTCCTATATAAAGGCGGTTAAGGATTCCTTATCCATTCCTGTTATAGGTAATGGTGATGTGTGGTCTCCTGAGGATGCACTTAACATGATACAAGAGACCGGTTGTGATGCGGTTATGATTGGCCGTGGTGCACAAGGCAACCCATGGATTTTTGAGCGTACCAATCACTATCTAACTACAGGTGAATTAATCCCAGAACCTACTTATTTAGAGCGATTAGATATGCTGCTTAAACATTTTGAATTGCTCTGTCAGTATAAAGGGGAATCTTTAGGGGTGAGAGAAATTCGAACACATGCGGGGTGGTATATGAAAGGAATGCCTGAAGCAGCCTATTGGCGCAATCGTGTAAATACAATTCACACGGTTGAAAGTTTTAAAAACGAGCTTTCAATGTATAGAAACGTTTTGGAAAACTGGGACTCACATTGACAAATATAGGTGTTCTTAGTATAATTGATTAAAAATTAAAGATGAAAGATAAGGTGTCATCGTACAGTGACACTTTTTCTATTATTTATATGTAGAAAGATTAGGAGAATCCATGGCAGACGTAAAAGAAACATTACTTACAGCTGAAGGTTTGAAAAAACTTGAGGATGAATTAGCATATTATAAATCTGTGCGCCGTATTGAGGTGTCACAACGTATTAAAACAGCTATTGAATATGGCGATATCAGTGAAAACTCTGAATATGATGATGCTAAAAATGAACAAGCTTTCATCGAAGGTTATATTTCTGAGTTAGAAAATAAGATTAATACAGCTAAAATTATTGATGAATCCACAAAAGGTGATGTTGTATCTGTAGGTAGCAAGGTTACTGTATTAGATACGATGTACAATGATGAATTGGAATATGTTATTGTTGGTTCTTCTGAAGCCGATCCTTTCAATAATCGTATTTCCAACGAATCACCTGTAGGTAAAGCCATTTTAGGTAAACGTAAGGGCGATGAAGTAGAGGTATCCACACCTGATGGTCCTGTTACTTTCAAAGTGTTAGCAATTCAATAATTTTCATTTCAAAAAGAGGCGATAACATGAGTGAAGAAATTAAAAATGTACAAGAAGAATTAAATGATCAAATGCAAATTCGCCGCGACAAATTGGCTGAATATGAAGCTGATGGCATTTATCCATTCGGACAACGATTTGTTGTTAAAGATCATGCAAAAGATATTAAAAATGACTTCTTGAACTACGAAGACCAACCTACTGTCATTGCAGGCCGTTTAATGACGATGCGTTCCCATGGTAAAACTGCATTTGCCAATATTCGCGATTTAACTGGCGATATCCAAGTATATTTCCGTAAGGATGTATTGGGCGAAGATAATTACAAATATGTAAAAATGCTTGATATTGGCGATATTGTTGGTATTGAAGGTCATGTATTTAGAACTCACAGCGGTGAAGTTACGATTAAAGTCAACAAATTGACATTGTTATCCAAAGCATTGCGTCCGTTACCTGAAAAATGGCATGGCTTAAAGGATACTGAACTTCGCTACCGTCAACGTTATGTAGATTTAATCGTAAATCCAGAAGTGCGCGATACATTTATTAAACGTTCTAAAATCGTTGCGAAGATTCGCGAATACATGATGAACGATGGCTTCATGGAAGTGGAAACACCTATGATGCATCCAATTCCAGGTGGTGCTGCTGCTCGCCCATTCATTACACATCACAATGCGCTTGATATTGATATCTATATGCGTATTGCACCTGAATTATACTTAAAACGCTTAATCGTTGGTGGTATGGAACGCGTATTCGAAATGAACCGTTGTTTCCGTAATGAAGGTATCGATAATCGCCATAATCCAGAATTCACAACTATCGAATCCTACCAAGCATATGGTGATGTAGAAGATGCAATTCGTTTAACAGAAAATCTTGTATCCTATTGTGCTCAAGAAGTTCTAGGTACACAAGAAATTACATACCAAGGTACTGAAATCAATTTAACTCCACCTTGGAACCGCATCACAATGGCAGAAGGTGTAAAAAAATACACTGGCGAAGACTTTGATGCAGTAACTACTGTAGAAGAAGCGCGTGCTATTGCAGATCGTTTGAATGTAGAATATACAGATAATGATGGTATTGGTAAAATCTTGAATGCTTGCTTCGAAGATTATGTAGAAGAAAATTTGATTCAACCAACTATCGTATATGGTCATCCAAAAGAAATTTCTCCACTTGCCAAAGCAAGCCGTGAAAACCCATTGGCTACAGAACGTTTTGAAGCGTTCATCTATGGCCGTGAATTGGCAAATGGCTTCTCCGAGTTAAATGACCCAATTGACCAAAAACAACGTTTCTTGGATCAAT
>CAKPXN010000010.1 GCA_934202095.1 uncultured Veillonella sp. | reverse complement strand
CTTGCTACAATGGAACAGTTTGTGAAAGCAACCCAAGAGGTATAACCATTGATTTTAGATAAGATTGTAGAGGCTACCAAAATTCGGGTAGCCCAAGAAAAAGAGGTAGAAACGTCTGAGTCTGTGAAAGCAGCGGCCTTGGCATTACCATCCGATACAGGATCTCCTTTTGAAGCAGCCCTTCGTCAACAAGACTTTAACTTTATTTGTGAAGTTAAGAAAGCATCTCCATCAAAGGGCATTATTGCTGAGCACTTCCCATATTTAGACATCGCTAAAGAATATGAAGTAGCTGGTGCAGCAGCTATCTCTGTATTGACGGAGCCAGACTTCTTTAAAGGCGACAAAAAATATTTACAAGAAATCGCTAGCACCGTAAAAATTCCTGTCCTTCGCAAGGATTTCATCATCGATGAATACCAAATCTATCAAGCAAAAGTATGGGGTGCTAGTGCTATCCTATTAATTTGTGCATGTCTCGATGTGCCAACATTGACTAAATTCCGTGAGTTAGCTGATTCATTAGGTTTATCCTCCTTGGTAGAGGCTCACGATGAGCATGAGGTACAAATGGCCATCGATTGTGGGGCTCGCATTATTGGTGTTAACAACCGTAATTTGAAAGACTTTACCGTAGACGTACAAAATAGTGTGCGCTTGCGCAACCTCGTTCAGGACGATGTGATTTTCGTATCTGAAAGCGGTCTTGAAACTCCTGAGGATATCCAAGTATTGCGCGATAACAATATCGGCGTAGCCTTGATGGGGGAAACCTTTATGCGTTCTCCTAATAAGGTTGAGAAATTGGCATATCTCTATGGTCCAACCTATTACACACCAAAGGTTAAGATGTGCGGCATCTCCAAGGTAGAAACGATTCCTGCGGTAGTAGAAGCAAAACCAGACTATATGGGATTGGTATTTGCACCAAGTAAGCGACAAGTTACTGTTGACCAAGCTAAAACATTAGTTGAAGAACTCCATAAGCAATATGCTGCTAGATATAACAGTGGTGCAGAACAATCTAATGATGACGTAGAGCAATCTAATAATGATGAAATCAAAACTGTTGGCGTTTTCGTCAATGAAACAGTAGACAACCTCGTTACCATTGCTAATGAAGCCAATCTAGATGCTGTGCAATTGCATGGCGATGAAGATGAAGCTTTCATCCAATCCCTAAAAGAACGTACTAATGTAGAGGTTTGGAAAGCTGTCCAAATCAGAAGTACGGCAGATGCTGAGGCGTGGATTGATAGCGGTGCCGATATGCTGTTATTTGATGCATATCATAAGGATGAACGCGGTGGTACCGGCGAAGTATTCGACTGGTCTTGCTTAGATGCGTTTGAACGTCCATTCATACTAGCTGGCGGTATCGACAGTACTAATGTGGCGCGTGCTATTCGCACGGTTCGTCCATATGGTATCGATATTAGCAGTGGCCTTGAAACAAATGGCGTGAAGGACGATGAAAAGATTGCAGCTTTCACCAAGATTGTGAAGAGTATAGGAAGGTAAGTTATATGAGTGAACAAAGACATGGGTATTTTGGCGCCTTTGGTGGTCAATTTATGCCAGAAACATTGATGAATGCAGTCATCGAATTGGAAGAAGCGTACAACAAGTACAAAGATGATCCTGAGTTCGTGCGCGAACTTGAGGATTTACATAAAAAATATACAGGCCGTCCATCCCTTTTGTATTATGCAGATCGCATGACAAAGGATCTAGGTGGTGCCAAAATCTATTTGAAGCGCGAAGATTTGAACCATACTGGTTCTCACAAGTTGAATAACGTAATTGGCCAAATGTTGTTGGCAAAACGGATGGGTAAAACTCGCGTTATCGCTGAAACTGGGGCTGGTCAACACGGCGTAGCAACAGCTACTGTAGCCGCATTGATGGGCATGGAATGTGAAGTATTCATGGGTGCTGAGGACTGTGAACGCCAAGCGCTCAATGTATACCGCATGGAATTGTTGGGCGCAAAGGTACATCCTGTAACAACAGGTACTAGCACATTGAAAGATGCCGTATCCGAAGCTATGCGCGAATGGACAAATCGCATGTCCGATACGCACTATGTATTGGGCTCTGTTATGGGTGCTCATCCATTCCCTATGATCGTTCGCGATTTCCAATCCATTATCAGCCGTGAAGCGCGTGAACAAATTCTCGAAGCAGAAGGTAAATTGCCAACAGCTGTTATGGCTTGTGTAGGCGGCGGTTCCAATGCGATGGGGATGTTCTATAACTTCATTCCTGATGAAGGTGTGCGCCTCATCGGTTGTGAAGCAGCTGGCCATGGCGTAGATACAGATATGAATGCTGCTACGATGGCAAATGGTACAGTAGGTATCTTCCACGGCATGAAATCCTATTTCTGCCAAGACGAAGATGGTCAAATTGCACCGGTATATTCCATTTCCGCAGGTCTTGACTATCCTGGCATCGGACCTGAACATGCGTACTTGCGCGATAGTGGCCGTGCTGAATACGTACCTGTTACAGATGATGAAGCTGTGGATGCGTTTGAATACCTATCTCGCTTAGAAGGGATTATTCCGGCTATTGAAAGTGCTCATGCGGTGGCACATGCACGTAAAATTGCTCCTACAATGAGTAAGGACGATATCATTATTATTTGTTTATCTGGTCGTGGCGACAAGGACGTTGCGGCTATGGCGAAATACAGAGGGGTGGATCTTCATGAGTAAAATTAAAGACGCTTTCACAAATGGTAAGGCATTCATCCCATTTATTAGTGCTGGTGACCATGGCATTGAGAATACAGAACGTTATATTCGCATCATGGTGAAAGCTGGCGCTGACATGGTGGAAATCGGTATTCCATTTTCTGACCCAACAGCGGAAGGCCCTGTTATCCAAGAGGCCAGCACGCGTGCCTTGTCTACAGGTGTAAAAATTCACGACATCTTTGATATGGTGCGCCGTTTGCGCACAGGCGATGATGCGGTAACAGTACCACTCGTGTTCATGACCTACTTGAATCCTATCTATGTATTCGGTCGCGAAAAATTCTTTACCCTCTGTGAAGAGGTGGGAATCTCTGGTGTAATTGTGCCAGATATGCCATTTGAAGAAAAAGGGGAACTTGGAGCCATTGCTAATAAACACGGTGTTGAAGTGGTGTCCCTAATTGCTCCAACATCTGAAAACCGTATCGAAATGATTGCAAAGAATGCAGAAGGATTTGTGTACTGTGTATCCTCTCTTGGTGTTACCGGCATGCGTAGCGAAATCAAGACGGATATTAAATCCATCGTTGAAACCATTCGTAAATACACAGATATCCCCGTAGCCGTTGGCTTCGGCATTTCCAAACCAGAACAAGCGGAATCTATGGCGCGTGTATCCGATGGTGCCATCGTAGGTTCTGCTATTGTGAAGATTGTGGCAGAACATGGCGAAAATGCAGACCAAGCATTGTTTGATTATGTACAATCTATGAAACAAGCTGTTCTAAAGGCTGGTGCATAATACAGTTGCTCTGTCGTTTGAGAAAAAGGATGTTTAATGATACGACAATTAGTGATTGATACAATAAAAGATAATATTATAGATCGGTACTGTGATTTTTCTGGCACCATTTCTCGTGGTGCATTTTGGCGGTTTATGCTCGTTGAGCATTTGATTGTTGGTGTGTGCTTAGCCGTACTAGGATTACTATCTCTTCATAGTGCCCTGTTTATATATACGATTGGCATAGTTTTTGCGCTGTGGTTCATTTCGATTATGGCTCTAACATTGCCTAATTTGGGTGCTATGGTACGCCGTTTGCATGATACAAATAATAGCGAATGGCTTTTGCTATTAGGATTTATTCCCTATATAGGCATTCTAATCGTTATCGTATTATTGTTGCGAGGTACAAAGAAACATCCTGTTGGTAAAAGCTCAGTAGAGCCCTTTGAAGAAATTGATTTATTTAGCGATGAAATAGGAAACAATATACAAAACCTAGATAGTTCTAGTAATGTGGTGCGTACATCGTATAGTAGAATAAGTATTATTGCTACCATTATTCTGACTGCTGTTAGTTGGGGCATAGGGATATATAGTTTTTCCTCTGCTGCAGATAAGGAAATCGATGCGTATTTACAGATGCAACCTGGTGCGTTTATGATTATGGCACAAAAGACCTTAGGTAGTAGTACAGCTGTTGAATCCGCTAAACAGGTTGTAATAAATTATTATGCATATCTTAATAAGGAACAATATCAAGAGGCATATCGTTTATTGGCTCATCGAGAACGTGAAAAATATGGCACCTATGATCAATGGGTTAAATCTGTTAAAGCTACTCATAATCGTCAAATGTCTTCGCTCCTTCTACAGGGGGTGTTGAGAGATGATGACGATGTAGATCGTATTTCCTTTGATATGACTTTCACAGATAAAGCCTATCCTAATCGAATGTTTATCAAGATGATATATGAGCATGATACGTGGCGTATTGAGTCGACTGTGCCATATGATCAAAAATATGCAGAGTGATAAGGAGGGCCTATGAATCAAAATATGATATATGATGTAAGTTATATGGATGCCCTCAAACGTGGGTTTAAACAATATGTCACCTTCTCTGGTCGCACCAGCCGTAGTGAGTTTTGGCGATTTATGGTGTGCCGTGAAATCATTGTAGATGGGCTAGTTGTATTCGGTATCATTGTGGATATGGTACTCGGCAATACATCGGCTGCCAGTGACTATGCAATAGTATTACTCATTATATTGCTAATCATATATTTTCTGCCTAGTCTTGCTATTACCTGTCGTCGATTGCATGATGTTGGAAAGAGTGGCTTAAACTTTTTGTTAATATTTATTCCTATTGTTGGTGTTTTTGTACTCTTATCCAATCTTGTGAAACAAGGTGATGCATCTATTAATGCGTATGGGGATAAAACAGGGTATACCCGTGTTACACCTGTTATGGAACAACAGTTAGGTTTAGAGCATACGCCTACTGTAAGAGAAGATATATTAATGGGAGCAGTGGCTATAATTTTATATATTTGGGTTTTCACCCAGCAGTTTGTTGAAAGCGCATGGGTATCCTTTAATTCTAGAGGCATGCTCTAAAAGGACCTCGTTTTACCATTTTGTAAGACGAGGTCCTTTTTATATGAAAAATTTATGAAAGTTTAAATAAGGCTTTATTGACTATATTGAAAAATATTGTAAAATGAATAATAGATGAAATTAAAAATTTCGAATTAGATACTAGTTATTCTGTAAATCATATTGTAGAAAGAGGTTTGGCATGCGTGCTTGTCCAAAATGTGGACAAAGAATACCCAGTTCAGAGCGGTATTGCCCGTATTGTGGGCACATGAAAAATATTCCGTTGCCATTAGATGCCTATGAATTGGGCTTTATAGAAAACTTTAAATACTGTGTAGTTCATAAATACGCGAATTTTGAAGGGCGTGCTAGTCGTAGTGAATACTGGCATTTTATGCTTGTGTATCAATTGATTATAGCCATTATATTGTTTATATGTGCTGCTATTAGCTGTGTAACACCTGTATCGGGAACAACGGGGGTTGCCTTGGGTCTAGTAGTTCTTTTTATTTTATCCATTGGATTTATCATACCAGGTGTAGCCGTTGCTGTTCGACGTTTACACGATCTAGGCTGGTCTGGTTGGCCTGTTTTGTTGGCACTCATTCCTTTTGTAGGGATTCCTGCCGTACTAATATTAATGGCACTGCCTGGAAAGACTGTAGCCAATCGCTTTGGAGAACCGACAGGGGTAGAGGTTATCACTAAGCAAATGGCACATAAATATGGATTTATTGACGGTACCCCATCTACACCATTGACCATAGGGCTTATAGTTGTGTTAGTTGTACTATGGTTACTAGTGGATTGGATGTTAGCGGCCTAAATAAATATATATGATAATAAAGAAGGTCTGTAATAGATGCGAAAAGTCGTATCTATTACAGACCTTTATTGTATTTTAACTAAAAGTTATGACAACTCATTCAAAAAACATATGACTGAATAGTTAGATTAGAGAGTATGGCAAGCCCTTTTAATTGACTAAGGATAGCGTACTTTTTTATAATAGATATATTATAATACTATAGTTTCGTAGTGGGATTATTATTTCCTAGTTGAATACAGGAATTATGTTTCTGTGTATATAGTTTGCAGATAGAAACATATCTTATTAGATATATAAGGAGACAATACGATGAAGTTTAATACAAAATGTGTCCACGGCAGTGGTAAGCCAGATAGTACAGGGGCAATCTCTCCAGCAATTTATATGTCCAGTACATTTACGCATCCTGGCTTAGGTGAAACAACAGGATTTCAATATACACGTGAGTCTAATCCAACTCGAGATCGCCTTGAAACATTGATTGCAGGTCTTGAAGAAGGTGCTGATGCTATCGCCTTTTCTTCTGGCATGGCTGCTGTTGATGCGGTATTCCATTTGTTCTCCCCTGGAGATCATGTCATCTTAGGCGATGATTTGTATGGTGGCTCTATTCGTATGTTTACCAATATTTATGAAAAGAATGGAATTGAATTTACTTATGTAGGTACGTCTGACCTTGATGCTGTACAAGCGGCATTTAAACCGAATACTAAAGCTGTTTATATTGAAACACCTACAAATCCGATGATGGAAATTACCGACGTTCGTGCATTGAGTAAAATGGCGCATGACCGAAATGCACTTGTCATCGTAGATAATACATTTTTAAGCCCATATTTCCAAAAACCATTAACTCTTGGTGCGGATATTGTTGTTCATAGTGGTACTAAATTTATCGGTGGTCATCATGATGTTATCTCTGGTTTTACCATTGTGAAAGATGATACGTTAGCAGCTCAATTACGCCTTATTTATAAGACAGTAGGCGCATGTTTGTCTGCTTTTGATAGCTGGCTTGTTATTCGCGGTGTTAAGACATTAGCCTTGCGTATGGAACAACATCAGAAGAATGCCATTGCTCTTGCAGAATGGTTGAAACAAGAACCAAAGGTTACCAAGGTATTATTCCCAGGTCTTCCTGAACATCCAGGTTATGAAATCAATAAATCCCAAACTACTGGCTTTGGTGGTATGTTGTCCTTTGAAGTAGATAGTGAAGAGACGGCTAAACAAGTTTTAGAAGGTATTCAGTTGATTCAATTTGCTGAAAGTTTAGGGGGCACTGAATCATTATTAACGTATCCTATTACACAAACACATCCTGACTTAAAACCTGAGGATGCGGAACGCAAAGGGATTACACGTCGCTTGTTGCGCTTGTCCGTTGGCATTGAAGATACAGATGATTTGATTGCTGACTTAGCACAAGCTTTCAATAAATAAAAGGAGGCTATTATGGGCCGATATAATTTTGACCAAATTGTAGACCGTAAGCATACGAAGTCTCTAAAATATGATTTTGCTGTACAACGTGGTAAACCTGCTGATGTATTGCCATTTTGGGTGGCAGACATGGATTTTGAAATTCCTAGTGAATTAAAACAAGTCTTATTAGATCGCGTTAATCATGGCATTTTTGGATATACAGAATCCGATGATGAATATTTTAATGTTCTAAAACATTGGTTTTCTAACCGTTTCAATTGGCAAATTGACAAAAAATGGCTCGTTAAAACGCCGGGGGTGGTATTCGCACTTGCTATGGCGGTACGCGCTTTCACAAAAGAAGGGGAAGGCGTACTCATTAATCAACCGGTGTATTATCCATTCAGCATGGTTATTGATGATAACGATCGTAATTTGATTAATGTGCCGTTAATCCAAGGTGAGGATAAGTATACAATCGATTTTGAAGGGGTAGAACGCGCTATTATTGAGCATAATGTAACATTATGCTTGCTTTGCAATCCTCATAACCCCGTGGGCCGCGTGTGGACTGAAGATGAGTTAAAACGTCTTGGTGATATTTGTATTAAACATAATGTCATTATTATTAGCGATGAAATTCACGCGGATTTCGTATGGGATGGTCACAAGCATACTGTTTTTGCTAATCTTGGTGAAAGCTATGCGGAGCATTGCATCGTTTGCACAGCGCCTAGTAAGTCCTTTAATATTGCAGGCTTACAAGTGTCTAATATTTTCATCCCTAATGATTCCTTGCGTCGTAGATTTGTCAGAGAAATCGGCCGTGCAGGGTATAGCCAATTGAACACAATGGGCCTTGTAGGTTGCCAAGGCGCTTATGAAGTGGGGGGACCATGGCTTGATGAATTAAAGGAATACATTCAAGACAATATTCAATATACCCTTGATTATTTTAAAGAGCATTTACCAAAGATTCACATGTATCGTCCTGAAGGGACCTATCTTATGTGGTTTGATTGTTCTGAATTGCCATTGACGCCAGAAGAACGTGAACAATGGCTACTTAATGATGCAAAGCTATGGCTCGATAGTGGTTCCATGTTTGGTAAAGATGGTGAAAAGTTTGAACGCATTAATGTTGCCTGTCCTCGTGCAACATTGACAGAAGGTTTAGAGGCATTGCGTCGCGCTTATGTTGCTAAAGGGTTTTAGGAGGTTTCACAATGCCAATTAAAGTTATTAAGAATTTACCGGCTATAACGAAGTTAGCACAAGAGAACATCTTCGTAATGGATACAGAACGTGCCGAAACACAACAAATTCGTCCGCTTCATATTTTGCTCGTCAATTTGATGCCTACAAAAGAAGTTACAGAAACACAAATTCTTCGCGCTCTTAGTAATAGCCCGTTGCAAGTAAACTTAACTTTATTGCATACAGCATCGCGAAAATCTAAGAATGTAGATGAGGAATATTTAGATACTTTTTACCGTACCTTTGACGAAGTTAAAGATGAGTTTTTTGATGGCTTGATTATTACTGGTGCTCCTGTAGAATTGATGCCTTTTGAAGAGGTTGACTATTGGGATGAGCTCGTAGAAATTATGGATTGGAGTGAAGAACACGTATACTCTACGTTCTATATTTGTTGGGGCGCACAGGCTGGCCTATACCACCATTTTGGTATTAACAAACAAATCATGGATACCAAGTTATTCGGCGTTTATGAACATGATATCTACAACGATCAACCGGTTCTCTTGCGAGGATTCGATGAAAAGTTCTGGATGCCGCATTCCCGCCATACTACGGTTTCATTAAATCAAATTAAAGCACATAGGGAATTAGAATTACTAGCTGGTTCCGAACCAACTGGGGCCGCTATTGTACGAAGTTTAGATAATAAACACATCTTTGTTTTTGGTCACTCTGAGTATGATTGGGATACACTCAATCGTGAATATGTTCGTGACCTTGCTAAAGGTGAAGACATTGCGGTACCAGAAAACTATTTCCCTGATGATGATCCAAAACAAAAACCAATCGTAAGATGGCGTTCTGTAAGCACATTACTATTTACGAATTGGTTGAACTATTACGTATACCAAGAAACACCATATATTATTGAACAAATTCAGAAGATGAAGTTTGAACGAGATAAAAATTTTGGTGCTTATATTTAAATACATTAATATTCGAACCTGTGGGACATCAAAGCCGACACGCTACTGCGCTAAAGCGGAGCCCGAAGTCGTTTTGATGTCCCACAGGTTCTTTATATCAATATTATATTAAAAGGGCGCCAAAATTTTGGCGTCCTTTTAATATGTTATATATGAAGATAACCAAATCGGTTTCCAAGGGCGACTTTGGCCCTGCGAAGGCCGCAGGCCGGAGTCAGACCCGGCCGGTGGAGACATTGGAAATTGATTTGGTTTGCCGGTATATAAAAAGGCACCAAAATTTTGGGTATAGCTTATAGTTATGGAGAATGTATTATAAAAAGTGGTAGACATATTTTTTAATACATAGTAATATAATAGGCATAAGAAATAAAGTTTATTCCTTTGTATGAATAGGAGTTGAATTTAATGAGCAAACAATATAAATTTGAAACATTACAATTACATGCAGGTCAAACGGTGGATCCAACAGGTTCGCGTGCAGTACCTATTTATCAAACAACGTCTTTCGTATTTAAAGATGCAGAGGAAGCAGCTGGCCGTTTTGCCTTGACTAATCCTGGTGGTATTTATTCTCGCCTTGGCAATCCTACTACTGACGTATTGGATGCTCGTGTAGCTCAACTTGAAGGTGGCGCTGGTGGTATTGCAGTAGCATCTGGTTCTGCAGCGATTACATATTCTATCTTGAATGTAGCTAGTGCAGGTGATAATATCGTTGCTGCATCTACATTGTATGGTGGTACATATAACTTATTTACTGCTACATTACCTCGTTTAGGCATTCACACTAAATTTGTTAATCCTGATAATTTGGAAGAGTTTGAAGCAGCTATTGATGATAATACAAAAGCTGTATATATCGAAACTATCGGCAACCCTGGCATCAACCTTATTGACGTACAAGCGGTAGCTGATATTGCACATAAACACAATATTATCCTAATTGTAGATAACACATTCGCATCTCCATACTTGTTCCGCCCATTAGAACATGGTGCTGACGTAGTTGTTCACTCTGCTACTAAATATCTTGGTGGTCATGGTACAACATTGGCTGGTGTAGTTGTAGAGTCTGGTAAATTCGACTATAAAGCATCCGGTAAATACCCTAGCTTTGTTGAAGGGGACGAACACTACAATGGTCTAGTATATGGTGATTTACCAATTCCTTTCACAGTAAAAATCCGTGCTCAATTGCTTCGTGATACAGGTGCATGCATTACACCTCTAGCATCTTGGCAAATCTTGCAAGGTATTGAAACATTGTCCTTGCGCGTAGAACGTCACGTAGAAAATACTCGTAAAGTAGTGGATTTCTTGAGCAAACATCCTAAAGTTGCTTGGGTTAACTATCCAGAACTTGCAGATAGCAAATATAAACCATTAGCTGATAAATACTTCCCTAAAGGGGTTGGTGCAGTATTCACATTCGGCGTGAAAGGCGGCAAAGAAGCAGGCATTAAATTGGTTGATGCATTGCAAATCTTCTCTAACCTTGCTAATGTGGCGGATGCTAAATCTCTTGTTATTCACCCTGCATCCACAACACATGCACAACTTAACGAAGAACAACAAAAATCTGCTGGTGTTACACCAGATATGATTCGCTTATCTGTTGGTCTTGAAAACATTGATGACATTATCGATGATCTTTCCCAAGCATTGGATAAAGCTTAATCCTTAACTTCTCAACTCCTTAAAGCATAACTCCAAAAACCTATAGAACATAAAAAGAAAACCTTGTAATAAGAGGCTGTACCAAGATGTCGTGACATAATTTGGTACAGCCTTTTTGTTTTGTATTCTATTGTTGAGGGTTATAGGACAAAACGTGTTGTTGATGTATAAATTTTATATAAGAAACAGCCCTTGAATTCAACGATTCAAGGGCTGTTAATATGTGTATATGTGTGTTTAAAAGGGTTTGTTTTATGTGTGTATAGTTTTTATGAGTGTTTAGTTTTTGAGTGTGTTAAGAAATTGGAGAGATATATTATATAGTGGTTAGGTATGTCTATATAATATATGGATTATGCTTAGTATTTAGTAGTTTTTACTTTAGCACTGAGAACTTTACCGGAAAGAGCATCGATCTTAACGTCTGCTTTTTTGTCGCCGCCGTTAGTCATGTCTAGTTTGTAGACAAGTTTGTTGCCGTCCATTTCCAATTCCCATTCCATTGTTTGGAAATCGCTGCCTACGCGTTCGATCGCTTTTGTTTCAGCAGATTCTGGTGTGATGGAGTTTTGTGGATTAAAGCTGTGAGATTTCTTTAATTTGTTCCATGCACTAATGGATTTTGCTTGGTTGGAAACAACTTGACCTGTTGCTTCATCGATTTTCATTTCCACTTTTTGTGTCTTAGTATATGCTTCTACTTCGTAAGTTGGATGATGTTTTGCATCGTAGGAAATAGAAGTTACCATTGCATCTGGATAGTAGCGGTGCAATGTAGTAACAGCACCAACGTAGTCAATTTCGCTACTTTGCATTGGGGATGCTACACTACCAATACCATTCCAAGAGCTAGGAGCTGGGTAAGTAGAAGCGGCACATGCTACACCTGCAATCAATACAGTACTTACACCAAGAGCACATAATACTTTAGACAAATTATTTACTTTTTTCATGTTAATTACCTCCATAAAAGGATTTTGCTCAAAAGCAATTGCGCAAGTAGATTTTACCCAATCTACTTATACATAATTTAATATTATAAAATGAATATAAAATGAAAAATAAAATATATCTTTATGTTTTGATATATACATAATGTATTCGACATAACTGGTGAATATCCTCTATTTCTATATGCATATTTTACATAATGTAAACTAAATATAATTACATATGGTTGACATATATAAAATGGAATGGTTTAATAACCTTGAATAGATATGTAGTTTGTTTAGATAGGTTTCTTTTATTCTATTAATGGAGGTATACCATGAGTTCCATTTCCAATCGACGTCTCAGTACAAGAGAGTTGACAATGACAGCCTTGTTTGTAACATTAATTACCGCTGGTGCATTCATCCGAGTTCCGCTTCCTAACTGTCCGTTTACATTACAGATTTTATTTACTACATTGGCTGGTATTATTTTAGGCAGTCGCCTTGGCGCTATTAGTGTAGGTATTTATATCATATTAGGACTTATCGGCGTACCTGTATTTACATCTGGTGGTGGACCAGGCTATGTATTGCAACCAACATTTGGCTATTTGATCGGATTCATGGTTGGTGCTTATGTAGTGGGCCGTTTTAGCGAGCTTTCACCAACACATTCTGTTAAAACATTGCTCATTGGTGCGATTATCAATCTGCTCATCGTATATGGTTTTGGCATGATTTATTTATATATGATTATGAATTTATATTTAGGAACACCTATTGGTTGGTGGGCTGTTATTTGGTCTTGTTTCTTAATCCCTGTTGGACCTGATGTATTTTTATGTGCTGTGGCTGCTGTGATGGGGAAACGTATTATAGGCCATTTGCGATAAAATATACATATTATTAATAGAGGGCTATCACATTTGTGGTAGCCCTTTTACTATGCTATGGATATACATACCCCAAGATTTCTTGTGCATCTTTTGTTTTGTTGATTTCTATATATGGTTGTTTACGTCCGTGAAAGTCTCGTGTGGATACGGTGCCCTCAACGGTTACCCATTGTTTATTGCTATACGAATCGCCATCGCTCTTATGCATGGTTAAACCAATGGGGGATATGTCTGCGATACAGCAGGCCATGGCCATACGTGAAAGTGTAAACTCATTAGATTTTAATGTATTGTCATCGCGGTTTACATAGCCTGTCATATAGATTTTGTACCCTACATACTGTTCTGGGTTTGAACCGAGTGCAACGATAGTGCGATAGTAATTGTCTGAATTCAATACGATTTCCTTCTTAGATTTGGAAATGCCAGGATCCTTGGCTTCATTATTGATGGTTATCACATCGCCAATATCGTCTTGAGAAAAATTAAAATCATTAGTATCTTCTGTGGCGGCCGTATTTCCAGTTACTTGTACAGAATTAGGAGATAAAATTGGTGGAACCACAAATAATACAAGAGGGATTATGATTGGTGTAATAGAGCGCCAATTATGTTTATATTGTTTGTTTGGGGACCAAAGGATTGAAACAATGCCTCCCACTAACAGCGCTATACCTGCTAAGAGTAAAAATAATTCATATCGAGGAGCCACATATAATTTATATTGGCCCGTAATGAGTAGATATAAAAAACTAATACCTAATGCCGTGTATAGCAGACCCTTGATGACACTGAGTATATCTTTGTTTCGTAGTTCTGATAACATAGTCTGTTCTCCTTATACATTAAATAAAAATTGAAATAGTAATGTCATGATATACGTAATAATACTTATAGTAATAACTAAGCGAAGTATAAATGATGTTGAGATATACTGACGTAACATGTATACGTTTTTGATGTCAATCATAGGGCCTAACCATAGGAAACCAAGAACCGCTGATATAGGAAATAAATTGCTTAACGAACGGCCTATAATGGCATCTGATGTAGAACATAGGGAGAAGAGGAACGCTAAGACTAGTAATAATGCATTAGCAATAGGTGTGGCTACATCGAGTGAACCTGAGAAGAAGGTAGGTTTTATCCATACTTGGAATAGGGCTAATGTGAAAGCTGCTGCAGAGAAGTAAATAAGTAATTGACTGAATTCACGCTCTACGTGCAATAGAAAGATTTTCTTTTTATTGCCTTCTTGATTTGCTGAACCATACTGATAGTCCTTTGGCTGAGGTAAATTGTTGGTGGCGATAGATAATTTGTGTGGTTTCCATTTAAATGTGAGTGCCACCATACATGCAATTAACATGCCACCAATTATGCGAGCTAGTATTATTTGTGGAGTATCTGGAAATGCATAATAGGTTGCTAATAATGCGATGGGATTCATAATAGGGCTTGCTAGCATAAACAATAGCCCTATATGTTGCGGTATACCACGCTTTAATAATGCATTAAACATAGGAATGGTAGCACAATCGCAGATAGGTAATACAAGACCGCTACCAATGGCGATACCATAGCTTTTAATAGAGTCTGCTTTCAGATAACGTATTAGCCAACGATCTGGTACCAATAGGGTGATAGCAGAAGAAATGATGGTTCCTAATAATAAAAATGGAATCCCCTCAAATATGATGCCTGATGCAATGGCCAAGACCTGATGGATAGAATAGGAAATGCTATGACGGAATACAGTGACCAGTAATATATATAATGTCAATATAGCCACAATACCGTACAACGACCATGGCCATATCGGTTGAGATAGTTTATTGTGAATGTCCTTTGTAGTGGGATTGACCAATATGAAACATTCCGGATTATAGGATTGTAAGAGTTTCTTTACCGCTTTGATTTGTGTCGTATCATTCGCATATAACATAATATAATCGGCGCTGTATAGTTGCGATACGATTCTATCCCCTAGTGCCTGTATCATAGATGTTATACTATTGCTCTTTGCTGTGTAGATGACGCGTTCTAGATGACAGAATTCTTTTAGAATTGAATTGAAGAAGATGAGTTCTAACTGTTGAAATGAAAACATGCCATTCCATTCAACCCATATTTCTTTCGGCGTTGTCGTAGAAATATAATCCTGTATCTGTTGTACTACATGATGTAGATTTTCTTCTATATCATCTGGCTCAATCGATAAAGGCTTCTTTATAAACTCTGTATTACCTGTCTCAAAGCTGATAACTTCTGTAGAGCCAAGCTTTTTTCTTTCACGTAGTTCTACGTTGATTAGAGAGGTTTTACCAGATCCTAATAAGCCCGTCACGATATATACAGGAATCATGATGCACTACACACTTTCTCCTGTATGGATGAAATGTCTATATCGGTGCCAATAACAACTAGATGGTAGTCTTTTAAGTGCGTATCTGTAAGAGAGTAGGAGTGGGGTGTGTATTGTAATTCCATAGGTCCTGATGCGGTAGGAACGATACCTTTAACACGTAGTGCTGTAGAAGGTAATTTATTACAAAAATCAATCCATTGTGTATAATTGAGGGATTGTAGATTATGGAATGTATAGCTCACAAACGGTTGGTGTTCATGGTGATGGCCGTCATGGTTATGATGACTGTGAGTATCATGGTGAGCACCGTTGTAATCCTCTCTGCCGTTACATGTATGGCAACTGCAGGTTTCGGAATCATGTTCATGTGCCTTATGAGTATCAGATTTTAGTTGGTTTATATCCTGTTGAAGTGCATCTACATCGGTATAAATCGGTGTATGTGGTGCTAATTCAATGATGAGCTCCTTTGTTTTTTCAATCTGTTTTTCATCGTCTGCGTGTGTGAGTAGGATAGCATAACAGTGCTTGATTTGGTCCTTGAAGAAGGGACCAAAGTTTTTGATGGCCATAGGGGCTTGCATAGCATCTACGACGGTTATAATCATGTTGATATACGCTTGATCTGCGATAGCATCATCAGTACAAGTGGTTATAATTTCGCTTAATTTACTGATTCCGGATGGTTCTATATAGATTTGATCGATATCTTGTGTGCTTAGTATATCGATTAAGGCATCTTTGAAGTTGCCCTGGAGGCTACAACAAATACAGCCTGATGTTACTTCCCGCACAGTTGCACCCGTTGTAGATAGTTGCTTTGCATCGAGACTGGTTTCACCAAAATCATTTTCTATAATTAATATACGTTCGTTTGTATTACGGCAGTTTAATATATGTTGTAGATACGTTGTTTTTCCAGCACCTAAGAATCCGGATATAATCGTAATTGGTATCATAATACGCCTCCCTTGTAAATGTAAACATAGTATACTACTCTTACGCAACATAAAAAAATACCCTTAAGGGTATGAACAATGGTTTACAAAATCAAGTAAAAAGCGATTTATAAGAAAAATTGATAATATTATACTAATATGAGTATATGTGAACGTGTTTATATATTTATGTCGTTGATTTTACAAAAAAGCGTATGCCTCATAGAATATATATGAGTGCATACGCTTATGTGAATAAATATTTAATTGGAAAAATTAAGAAATTATTGTAATTTTTCTAGTAAAGCTTTAAGGAATACGTATACATGTTCTACAGAAGGTAGATGTACGCGTTCCATATTTGTATGTGGGCTAATGATTGTTGGGCCAAAGCTAATCATTTCAGTGTTTGGTAAAACATTTTTCAATAAACCACATTCAAGGCCTGCATGGACCGCATTTACGCGAGCAGGCGTATCGGACATGGTGTTGTAAAGTGCGATAACTTGTTCTTCTAGTTTGGATCCTTTATCGTATTCCCATGCAGGATAGCCGCCACTGCGTGTTGCAGAAACGCCTAATGTATCAGCAAGGAGTAACAATTTTTTAGTCAAGTATTCCAAGCTGTTCTTGTTGGAACTACGAACAGATACGAGGATGTCTATTGTGTGTGTGCCTTCAGAAACAATGGCAAGATTATCCGATGTTTCTACAAGGCCTTCGATGGTTTGGCTCATAGAGTGGACACCATCTTCTGCAAGGTAGAGATAAGAAATCAAGGCTTCTGATGTGTCATCAGCATACACTGTTGCCGGTGTAGGAATTTCTTCTACTACGAATGTTAAATCAGGGTCTTTGATAGCAAATTCATGTTTGTATTCTTTTTCGTAGAATTTGATAAGCGTCTTAATCGCTTCTATATCTTCGTTGCGTACAGACATGGTGGCAACAGCTTTAGATGGGATTGCATTATGTTTAACGCCACCTTCAAAAGAAGCTAGATTAAAGGAATATTGTTTTTCTAAATCATAAAGAACGCGAGCGAGCACTTGATTTGCATTAGCTCGTTGTTCGATGATTTCGATACCGGAATGACCGCCTTTCAAACCTTTAACAGTTAATGAAAGCCCTGCATCATAACCAGGTAAATTATTTTCGCGCAATAGTGGAATAGAAACGTTGACATGGCAACCACCAGCGCAGCTTACGCAGAATTCATGTTCCACTTCGGTGTCTAAGTTGATTAGGTAATCACCTGTTACTTGGCCTTCTTTTACCGCTGCAGCACCATCCATACCTGTTTCTTCGTTAGTTGTGAATAATACTTGTAGAGGACCATGTTGTTGGTTTTTATCTTCTAGGACAGCTAGAATCATAGCGCCACCCATGCCATTATCTGCACCTAATGTAGTATCATCAGCGTGCATCCATTCACCTTCAATGATGTTGGCAATAGGGTCCTTTGTGAAATCATGGTTGGAATCATGACCTTTTACACATACCATATCGATATGACCTTGAAGGATGACGGACGGACGGTTTTCATAACCAGGTGTAGCCGGTTTTTTGATGACTACATTCCATTCACTATCTTGTGTAGCTTCGAGACCTAAATTATGAGCAAAATTGACAATATAATCGCTAATGCCTTTTTCATTGCCAGAACCACGTGGAATTTGACTCATTTCTTTAAAAATTTCTAATACGCGTTTTGCTTGAACGATTGCGTCCATTTGGCACCTCTCATTCTGAAAATATATCCCATATAATTCTAATTATCTTAGTTGCTATGAGATTATTCATGTTTATTCATTAGTTAATAAGTAATTATTATCTATAATATAGTTATATCACATGTACTATGAATAGAAAAGACGATGTATATAGTTTATAATAGTATCATGCGTAATGAATAACGAACGCGCTGTATTATATACCTTTTATTTATGTAGGATGGTGAAAGTATGCAACATGAACGTCGCAACATTAGTATGCTTATGGATCTCTATGAGATGACCATGGCTCATGGGTACTTTACGAAACAAGACAATACAGACCGCGTTGCCTTCGACGTATTTTACCGTCGCAATCCGGACAAGGGTGGATTTGCCATCTTTGGTGGATTGGAACAAGTTTTAGAATACATTTTGAATCTTCATTTCGATGAAGAGGATATCGCGTATTTTAAATCATTGCATTTATTTAGTGATGCATTTCTAGAGTATTTGCGCAATTTTAAATTTACTGGTGATGTATATGCT
This sequence comes from uncultured Veillonella sp., assembly GCA_934202095.1. Taxonomy (GTDB): domain Bacteria; phylum Bacillota; class Negativicutes; order Veillonellales; family Veillonellaceae; genus Veillonella. Next base: position 21,135 of record CAKPXN010000010.1, on the reverse strand, counting down.
TTCAAAGAAGGTACGATCATATATCCCAATGAACCGATTATGACCATTGTCGCACCTCTCATTGATGCACAAATCGTGGAAACTGCAGTGCTTACCATGATTAATCATCAATCGCTTATCGCTACAAAGGCGAATCGCATTGTACGTGCTGCCGATGGGCGCATTGTATCCGACTTTGGTGCGCGTCGCGCTCACAATGTGGATGCTGCAGTATATGGTGCACGGGCGGCTTTCATAGGAGGTGTCAATGGGACTGCCACAGTTTTGGCAGGTCAACAATTTGGCATTCCTGTAAATGGTACCATGGCACATAGTTGGGTCATGTACCACGATTCTGAATACGAAGCATTTAAATCCTATGCTGAAGTGTATCCGGATAGCGCAGTGTTTTTGGTGGATACCTATAATGTGTTAGAATCGGGCGTACCAAATGCCATTAAGGTTGCTAAGGATATTTTGGAACCAAATGGTCATCGATTAAAAGGCATTCGCCTCGATTCGGGTGATTTAGCATATTTAGCAAAGCAAGCGCGTCGCATGCTTGATGATGCGGGTATGAATGACTGTAAAATCATGGCATCTAACAGCCTTGATGAATATACGATTTCTTCCTTGCTAAATCAAGGAGGTCCTATTGATATCTTTGGCGTAGGAGAACGGTTGATTACATCGAAAACAGACCCTGTATTCGGCGCCGTGTATAAGATTGCAGGTGTTGAAAAACGTGGCGTATGGGAACCACGCATTAAGATTTCTGAATCTGTAGAAAAGATTACCAATCCTGGGCTCAAACAAGTATATCGCGTTTATAATGAAGATGGTCGCGCCATTGCTGAACTATTGACATTACCTGGCGAAGTGCCATGTGCAGATAAACCATATCGATATATCGATCCGGAAAAGCCGTGGAGAGAACTCTATTATGAAAACTGTACATTTAAAAATATGCAGGAACTCATGATTAAAGAGGGCAAGCAAATCGTACCATCTCCGTCGTTGGAATCGATACGTTCCTATGTGCAAGATCAGTTAGCTCATGAGATTTGGCCGGAAGAACAGCGCTTTGAAAATCCTCATAGACATTATTTGGATATGAGCCCTAACTATTACCATATGAAGATGGATCTATTAAATCGTATTGGTCGTAAAAAATAGGAGGATCTATGCTTACACATCCAGAACGAACAAAAGAGGAATTAGTAGCGTGGATTCGGGGCTATTTTGAACAAAATGGACCTACATGTTCCGCTGTAGTCGGCATTTCGGGTGGCAAGGATTCTACTATTGTAGCCGCCCTTTGCAAAGAGGCTCTCGGTGCAGACCGCGTAGTAGGTGTTCTTATGCCCAATGATGTACAATCCGATATAGACGATGCAAAAGAAGTGGTGGTGCATCTTGGTATTCCCTATATGATTGTAAATATTGGCGATGCTTATCGTGTATTAACAGAGGCTATCGTACAAGGAGAAGGCTTTTTCAATGTAACGGGCCGTACAGAGTTAGCGAGAGATGCAGAAATTAATACACCACCCCGTTTGCGGATGGCTACACTATATGCAGTAGGTCAAAACTTGCCGAATGGTGCACGTGTTGCGAATACGTGCAATGGTTCTGAGGACTATGTAGGATATTCCACAAAATATGGTGATGCAGCCGGTGATTTTAGCCCACTAGCTAATCTCGTGGTTGAGGAGGTACGTCAAATTGGACGCCTTTTGGATATTCCTTGTCATTTAGTTGATAAAACTCCAAGTGATGGATTAAGTGGTCAATCCGATGAGGATAAACTAGGATTCACCTATGCCGTTCTCGATCGCTATATTCGTACAGGAGAAATCGAAGATATAAATACGAAGGAGCGCATTGATTATTTGCAGCGAATTAATCGCCATAAATTAGAGTTAATGCCGTCCTTTAAACCTTCTATATTATGATGTCTACAGGAGGATATGATGACTAAGAAAATTGCAATCATCGGTACCGGTGGTACCATTGCGGGACAAGGTGCTTCAGATACGGACTTAACAGGTTATACAGCAGGCGTGTTGCCATTGGAAGAAATTATATCCTCCGTGCCTGGTGTTAGAGAATATGGACCTTTTGTATGTAATCAGTTTTGTAATATTGAAAGCTCTGATATAACGTTATTTCAATGGGTCCGCCTATCAAAATTGGTACAAAAGTGCGTGGATAACGATGATGTTGCAGGTGTTGTTATTACACATGGCACGGATAGTATGGAAGAAACGGCTTATTTTTTACATCTCACCGTACATACAGATAAGCCAATTGTTATTACCGGTTCTATGCGCCCTGCAGGTGCTGTTAGTGCTGATGGTCCTATTAATTTGTTGCAAGCTATACAAGTAGCACGCACACCAGCATCCTATAATAAGGGTGTACTAGTTGTTATGAACGGCTATATTGATGGCGCTCGTGATGTAACTAAAATGAATACTACCAATGTAGCAACCTTTGGTAGCCCTAATACAGGTCATCTTGGTATTGTGCAAGATGGCACAGCACACTATTATACGATTCCATTGCGTAAACATACGATGGAATCTGAGTTTGGATTACCTGATGATGACGATTTACCACGCGTTGAAATCTTAACATGTTATGCTGGTATCGAAGAAATCATGGGGCTTGCCATAGTGGCAACGAACCCATCAGGTTTGATCTTAGCTGGCTTAGGCCATGGTACGATACCGCAACCTATCCGCAAGGTAACATCCAATTTACCAATACCTGTTGTTCGCGCATCCCGAACGGGGAGTGGTATAGTATCTAAGGTTCTCCAAGATGTGGAGGCAGGCTATTTTGTATGTGATAGCTTGTCACCACAAAAGGCTCGTATCTTGTTGATGTTGGCCTTACAAAAGGAACGCACTTGCAAGGATTTGGAACGAATCTTTAAAGAATACTGACCCTTACAAGCGATTGTATGCGTATGAGACAGATATAAAAAGGCCCTTTGTGATTATTCACAAAGGGCCTTTTGCTTGCATTGATTATTCGGTACCAATGCCATTTTCTAATGCTCTTTGTACACCTAGGTATACAGCTTTGGCCAATGTGTCGCCGAATAGGGAATAGGATCCTGCATCAGTTAATACATCGCCATTTGTATTGATGGTCAAGATGATGCCATCGGTAGCAGTTCCAGTAGCGGAGGTATTCGTTTCTTTTGCTAAACTGTGCACTATATGTGTATTGTATTTGGGGAAGTCATTGGTACTTTCTACCTTCCAATCTTGTAATGCTGCTGTTTTAGCCTCGGTAATCGTCATGATAGCTTTCACCATCGCACTATCTGTTAAGGCCTTGTTGGTGAATACGAGGATATTAATTGTGCCAGGACTGTGGAATTCACCATTTTTTTCCTCATAACAATAACCTGTACCTGCACGATGGGCCGTTTTCTTATAACCACCGGTGACAATGGTTTCAACGATTGTATCACTTTCTTGTACCATCGTATACGCATGAAGGGACATGGTCGCAGATGTTAATAATGCGGTGCTGAAATGAACGGGCACATCAATTTGTTCGAATTCTTGAGCTAAATAGTTTGCCACAGACCCACCTGGTAAATCTTTTTCGGTTTCGATATGATACGTTAGTTGTTGGTTGCGGACTCCAAGAGTATGGTGAAAGCCGCCGTTTAACTGTCCGCTGCTCAAGGAATAGTGGATATCGTCGAAGAGAACTGTTATGGACGATGATTCTTTTGTGACGTGACCACCCGTTATTAATTCATCTGGCGCTGTATATGGATTGTTAGGCATATAGGACTCCCTAGTTTTTCATTGTTAGATATAGAATATAAAGATATAATAAAGGGTAATAATTTATTATCTTCATATAAGCTGTTTATAATTTGTAATAGTTATATGTGAAATTATATCACATGTTCATCTTAGTTTGAGTAGATAATCGTAAGAGTCGTGGAGGTTTAAATGTATGAATTCTTAGCTGCTGCTTCACAGCTGTTGTTTAAAGATGCCAATGTGTTATTAAAATTGCGTGAGTGGTTTTTGAGCCAAGCTGGTAATATTCTGTTAGCACTCATTCTATTTGTAATAGGTCGCTATGCTATCCGCTGGATTAAAAGTGTGGCTGTTCGCGTTATGACCCGTGCAAATTATGATTCCGCAGCGATGAGTTTTGTTACTCAAATCATTAATTATGTACTACTCATAGGATTGGTGTTAATTTGTCTTAACCAAATTGGCGTTCCTACCACGTCCTTTGTAGCTGCCTTTGGTGCCTTTGGTTTAGGTATCGGCTTGGCATTACAAAATAATATGTCAAACTTAGCATCCGGATTATTGATTCTAATATTTAAGCCATTCCGTGCAGGCCACGTTATCCAAGTAGGTGATGTGGTAGGTAGTGTTACGGCGATTCAATTTATGTATACCATTATCATTACAAAGGATCAAAAACAAATTTATATACCAAATTCATTGCTTACATCACAAAATGTTACGAATATTACCAATACAAAGGTTCGTATCATTCCCTTTGTGTTTGATATTGGGTATAATAACGACCATCATGAGGCGATAAAGATCTTAAAGAATGTCTTTGCTAATGATAAACGCATTCTTGATGTTAAAAACTTGGAAATCGGTATTTCTGAGTTTGGAGATAACTCTGTAAAAATTTCAGCTTTTGCTCGCGTTAAGACCAATGATTATTTAACTGTAAAATACAGTATTATGTCTGATGTAAAGGATGCCTTTGATAAATATGGTATCGATATTCCATATCCGCAACGTGTTGTTTATGTACAAAATGTAGATACTTCTACGGGTGAACTTAAAGGTACTAAGAAAAAAGCGACTGCAACGAATGTGGATATATAGTTTAGGTACATAATAATTAAATTTCAGAATTAGAAAGTGAGAGATATGACAGATTTCATAACGAATAAGCGTATGGTTTTGCGATACCTATTAGCAGCGTTAGCTTTCATAGGTGCTATAGCCATTGGGACAATCGCACGTGCCGATGCACCTACGCCACCTTCTACTATTGGTGAAGCAGTGGTGCTCATTGATGCGGATACAAAGGAGATTTTATTCGCCAAGAATCCCGATAAATGGATGCATCCGGCGAGTACTACGAAAATGGTAACCTTATTAACCGCACTTGAGTTAAAAGGAACACAATTAGATGAGTTGGCAACGATTAGTCCTTATGCGACGAGCATGGAAGAATCTAATCTTGGCGTCCATGTAGGCGACCAAATCACCTTGGAAGGTGTTCTTGAGGGCATGATGGTAGCCAGTGGTAATGATGCGGCCGTAGTGGTGGCAGAGAATGTAAGCGGGTCCGTAGAAAATTTTGCGAAGGATATGAATCGCATAGCGGCTAAGGCTGGGGCTAAGAATAGCGTATTTCTCAATCCTCATGGATTGACCCAAATGGGACACCATTCTACGGCACGCGATTTGGCCTTGATTGCAGCCTATGGCATGAAATATCAAATGTTCCGCGATAAGGTAGCCAATGATTACTATAAGGTGCCGTATCAAAATCGTGCGCCTGAAACAATTCGTACGACAAACCATTTTATCCGTAATAAATATCCTGGTGCCAATGGTTTAAAGACCGGTTTTACAAATGCGGCTGGTGAATGTTTAATCGCATCGGCTACGCGAAATGGGCACACTATGATCGTGGTGATGCTCAATGATGACAACCGTTGGAATGAAGCTGTTCAGTTTTTAGACTATGGCTTTAAATTACGTGGTGTCATCTAATAAGATTTGATATATTATAAAAGGTCCTACCGTCTGGTGGGACCTTCATTGTAAGGGGGATATGTATGAGTTCATTTTTTGCTTTTTTAAAACGGATGCGCTTTATTAATCGTTGGAGCTTGATGCGCAATACGGAGACGGAAAATATTCAAGAGCACAGCCTTGAGGTGGCCATGGTTGCCCACAATTTGGCGGCTCTTAAAAATGAATATTTCGGCGGAAATTTAGATATTAACAAGGTGGCGGTCATTGCCATGTACCATGAGGTAAGTGAAATTTTTACAGGGGACATGCCGACACCTATTAAATACTTTGATCCTAAGCTTCGTTCCTTGTATGGCGAGGTGGAAACCTTAGCGCAAGAAAAAATGCTAAGCACATTGCCGGAACGATTGCAATCCGTTTATAAACCATATATTGTAGATGCTGAAACATTGCCTGAATGGCCGATTGTGAAAGCTGCAGACACGTTATCCGCCTATATGAAATGTGTCAATGAATTACATGCGGGCAATGATGAATTCAAGGAGGCGCACGATACGATTTTGGCCAAGTTGAAAGCTCTAAATATGCCAGAGGTAGACATGTTTATCGAAGAATATGTACCGGCCTTGAGTGAATCCTTGGATAAGCTTAATTACTACAAAATATAGTAGATGGTATTAAGGCTTGGTGATGTATTCATGATTGCGTATCAATATTTTTTTACCGCGCCATGAGAAGGCTCGATGGCCGTACTTTGCCTTAAATTCCTTATTGGTCATGGACTCTAATTCATCGACATCCACGTAAGGTTCGATAGATTGAAATTCAATAATGGGTGTTGTAGGTAAGTTCTTATTATGAGGGCATACCTCTTGGCATACATCACAACCGAATAGCAAGGGTGATTTCCTGATAATGGCTCGTTCGTCATCGGTGAGATCGCCTTTTTTTTGTGTTAAATAGCTTTTACAGGTGGCGTAATTAAATTCAGTGCCATCTAGACATTGACCTAAGCAAGATGTAATGCACCGATTACACCCCATACACGTATCGGCCATAGGCGTGTTGGGTTCAAACTCTAATGTGGTAAGCACAGTGCCGATAACGATATAAGAACCCCAAGTTGGATTGATAAAGCATTTGTTTTTACCGTAGAATCCAAGACCTGCTAAATACGCCATATATCGATCAGCCAAGGGACTCGTATCGCAATGGATAGAGAATGATGCATCTGGGGCAGTCGTTTTTAGCTCATCTACGAGGCGTTGTAAATAGTCTGTCACAACTAGATGGTAATCAGTGGCCCACGTGTAACGGGATAGATTCGTAGGCCCTTCGTGTGGCATATGATAGGGAAATAGACAGACGATGGCGCTGCGTGGTATAAAATCCGTTGTGCCAATCAGTCGTTCGTTAAGGTCGGCTGCTGTAAATGGACAGGGATTGGATTCTTGCAAAATTTCGCGGGCCTCTATAGGAAGTGGCCATGACGTGGTGCCCACTACGGGTATATGTAATTGTTTGCAAACTTCGTGTAATTTTATATTGTTTGTCATAGATTTACGATGTAATAGTTGTTACAATTATATATATAAGCAAAAATAAAAGGTTTTATGGCAACATTGCTAATAGAAAATGGCTTAAGATAATGATTGTTTTTAGTATACCATTGTGAGGATAGATTATGTTAGCCTTTTTGAAAGTATTACAACCAAAGACGGTGGAAGAGGCCTATGAAATGGCCATAAAGAATAAGACGGTACCGATGCTTGCTGGTGGGTGTTGGCTGCGCTTAGGTCGCCGTACATGGCCTGCAGTAATCGATATGGCAGGATTAGATTTACGATATATTCGTGAAGAAGATAACGAATTTATTATTGGTGCCATGGCGACACAAGGCGATGTAGAACGATTTGAACCATTACAACGCTTTTGTGGCGGCGCCGTAGTACGTGGCGTCAAAGAAATTCTAGGCGTCCAATTTAGAAATATGGCTACCATGGGTGGTTCCGTGGCTAGTAAATTTGGCTTCTCTGATATCATTCCAGCTCTGTTGGCTGTTCATGCAGACATCGTAACCTATAAAGGTGGTCGTATGTCCATGAAGGATTATATGAATTATCGGGAACGCGATATTTTAGTTGAAATTCGCATTCCAAAGCGTGAAGTGCCTGTTGCGGTTGAGGCGTTGCGCATTTCTCGTGGCGATTTTCCATATTTGACGGGATCGATTCGCCGTGATGATACAGCCTATGAAATTTATATCGGGACTCGTCCAGGTGCGCCGCAATTGGCTGAGAAAGCCAGTGCCTTGCTTTCAGAAAAAGGATTAGATGCATTGGAGGAGGCAGCACAGATTGCATCAGAGGAATTAGTGTATCAAAAAAATTCTCATGCATCCAAGGAATATCGCATGGAGATGGCTAAAGCCATGGTTCGCCGGTTAGTTAAGGAGGTGGCACAATAATGGAATTAGTATTGAATATTAATAATAAGAATGTAACCGTTAATGTGCCAGCAGACGAAATGCTATTAACGACGTTGCGTAACTTAGGCTATTATAGCGTACGCTGTGGCTGTGATACGACAAACTGTGGTTTATGCACCGTTTGGGTCGACGATGAAATCACGCTATCCTGTGCATATCCTACATTCCGTGCGCCAGGTCATACGATTACGACCCTCGAAGGTCTTGAAGCGGAAGCCTCATTATTAGCGGATTGTCTTGCTTCTGAAGGGGCTGACCAATGTGGTTTCTGTACTACCGGTATGATGATGAGCGCTATCGCATTGAAGCGTAGAAATCCTAATGCTAGTGATGATGAAATCCGAGAATACTTGATTGGTAATCTCTGTCGCTGTACCGGCTATGAGTCGCAGCTTCGCGGTGTTCGTAAGTATCTACAAGGAGGTTTATAATGAAGCACATTGGTAAGTCTTATGATAAAGTCGATGCCAAGGGCATACTCAGTGGTAAACCTTCTTATACAGGGGATTTTGTGCCAAAAGATGCCCTCATTATTAAGGTATTGCGTAGTCCCCATGCACAGGCGAAAATTAAATCGATCGATACATCTAAAGCTAAATTAATCCCTGGCGTAGAGGCCATTTTTACCTATGAAGATGTACCGAATACGCGGTTTACCTTAGCAGGTCAAACCTATCCAGAGCCATCTGCCTATGATGCGTTGATTCTCGATCCTGTAGTCCGCTATGTAGGGGATGAAGTAGCCCTCGTCGTGGCTAAAGATGAAGCTACTGCATTGAAGGCGATGCCTCTCATTAAGGTTGAATACGAGGTGCAAAAACCGGTACTTGATTTACGCACGGCTATGGGCCATGAAACAGTAGTTCATCCAGAAGATGATATTCTCAATCACATTCCCGTAGGACAAGACTATAAACGCAATATTTGTGTATCCTATCATAAGCGTGTTGGTGATATTGAAGCGGAACTTGCTAAATGCGATTACGTCGTAGAAGGCACATATTTCGACCAAGCTACGCGTCAATCTGCAATGGAACCATTTCAAAGCTTTGGCTATATCGATCATTTAGGGCGCATTGTTATCGTTAGCTCTACGCAAATCGTGTTCCATGTGCGTCGTCATATTGCACGAGCACTAGGCATTCCTGCATCTAAGATCCGCGTTATTAAACCTCGCATTGGCGGTGGCTTTGGATCGAAACAAACGGCTTGTACTGAATTGATGACAGCATTTGTAACCTGGAAATTACAAAAACCATGTTATTTGCTATATGATAGAACAGAAGCGCAAACTTGCTCGACTACACGTCATGCTCGTGAATGGTATATCCGTGTAGGCGCTACAAAGGATGGCATTATCCAAGTTATCGATATGGACTCCATTACCGATGCAGGTGCTCATGCAACACACTGCTTTACTACGACTACAGCAGGGGAACACAAGTCCGTGCCATTGTATAACAAGGCAAAAGCGGTGCACTACGGCACGGAAGGGGTTTATATGAATCATACGCCGGGCGGTGCCTTCCGTGGCTATGGTGCTACAGAAGCTTTGTGGCCGTTGGAGTGTGCCGTTAACCGATTAGCAGATGAAATGGGAATCGACCCAGCTGAACTTCGTCAAAAGAATCTAATTGCTGCTGGTGAACGCAGCTTAGTATATGATCCTGATGAAATTATGGATTCTGGACTATTCCAAGAAACCGTAAATAAGGTTAAGGAAATGGCTCGTTGGGATGAACGTCCTCATAGTTGGGACATTGATGAGCGCTATCGCGGCGGTTTAGGTATGGCTCTTGCCTTGCAAGGGTCCGGTGTTGCTAATATCGACGTAGCATCCGTAGAAATTCGCCTTGGCGATGATGGTAACTACACATTGTATACAGGCTCTTCCGATATGGGGATGGGGGCTAATACAATTCTTACACAAATGGCTTGTGAAGCCCTTGGTTGCCCTATGGAATCTATGACGGTTGTCGAATCTGATACGGATATCGTACCATTTGACCCAGGTTCATACGCATCGAGCACGACATATGTAACGGGTACTGCGGCGAAGATGGCAGCTGAAGAACTGAGAGAAAAGATAATCCATAAATTAGCACAATTTATGGATGTTAAACCAGAAGATATTGATTTTGACGGTTTAGTAGGTTCGACTAAGGACGGTACAAAGAAAATGTCTGTTCAAGAACTAGCGCCTAAGCTATTAGTCGGAACTACATCTGAACAATTAACGGGCTTTGCAACGTGGGGGAGTCACACCTCTCCACCACCATTTATGGCCTCTATTGCTGAAGTTAAGGTAGATAAACAAACGGGGCAAATTATACCGTTACACATGTATAACTGTGTAGACTGCGGTACCGTTGTGAATCCTAAATTAGCGCGTGTACAGGTTGAAGGCGGCGCAGTACAAGCCATTGGCATGGCTTTGTATGAAGATGTTAGATATTCTAGTAATGGTCGTTTAGAAACCAATAATTTCATGACCTATAAGATTCCTACACGTCAAGATATTGGTGAATTACATACAGCCTTTGTCGAATCATATGAGGAAAGTGGCGCATATGGTGTTAAATCCATCGGTGAAATTGTTATTAATACAGCTTGTCCCGCAATACAACATGCTGTAAAAAATGCAGTTGGTGCGGATATTCGTACATTACCTATGACACCAGAGAAGGTATTTATGGGGATGGACGAGAAATATAAAGTATAACCATTTCTACATTCCTAAAGGGGGCCTCGTGCTATGACATCACAAACGCAGTACTGGAATCGTCTTATCCAACCTGGCATTGTCGCATTGGTTGGGGCTGGCGGCAAAACAACGGTCTTATCTAAGCTAGTCGAGTATGGTCGGTTGCAAGGACAACCTATCGTAGTGACGACTACAACACATTTGTATGAATCACAAGTGGCTCAATATGAACCTATTTACACGAAGGATATCAACGATGTTGATGAATATTGTACAAAACGTATTCAACAAGGTTATTGTGGCGCCTGGTTTAACGGTATTACACGAACTAAGGTTGATGCTGTAGATTGTGAAAGCATAGATGGCCTTAGTGCGTTACATCCAAACTGGCAAATCGTCGTTGAAGCAGATGGAGCTAAAGAAAAATGGCTTAAGGCACCAAAACATACGGAACCAGTTATCCCGAGTCAAACAAAGACAACCATAGGGGTAGTGAACCTTCAAATGCTTGGTGCATCCCTTGATGAAGATCATGTTCATAATTTGGAATTAGTGCAATCCATTGTACATCGCGAAGAAGGTGCCATCGTAACACCTCATATGCTTGCTCAAATCGTGCTTCATAAACAAGGGCTATTCCAATATAGTAAGGGCAAGAAAATCTTGTTCTGCACTGGTTATGATACGGTGCAACATCGCATCATTGATGATTTCATAAGCCATGTGGTAGATAGTGATATTACGGCTATTGTGTTGGCTGATGGGTATAAGGCTAGTTGTGAAATTCGTCGCATTATTCAATGTCGCTAGGTAACAAAATGGAATATAAGACATGTGAAAGCGCTCCCTTCGGGGGCGCCCTTTCACGAGAAATACCTCGCATTGGCCTTGTTTTGTTAACAGCAGGTCGGTCGCGACGAATGGGAACCAATAAACAATTACTCCCGTGGCGAGGAAAGACGATTCTTGATGCGGTATGTCATGCATTACAAGTTGGATGGAAACAAAGTAATTCTTCATGGAGTTTAGAAACCTATCCTATGGTTGCCGTTACAGGTGGGGACCATGATATTGACCATATTGCTAGCAGTTATGGGTTTTCCATTATTCATAACGAATGTTCTGATTTAGGTCAAGGCACATCCATCGCATTAGGCGTGAAATACTTGATGAATGAATTTGGTACGCACGCATTAGATGGTATTATTTGCTCTGTGTCTGATCAACCATTACTGAAACCAATGGTTGTTGAACAGCTCATCACTAGCTTTCAACAGCATAGAGATGAAACCAATAGGACAATCGTAGTACCTAAATATGGAACAAATCAACACCTTGGTAATCCAGTTTTGTTTGGTACCCATTGGTTTGAGGCATTGCAACACATCGAGGGTGATCAAGGTGGACGCACAATCATTCGTGGTGTGGGGCAGAATTTTGTAGAATATGTAAGTATTATTCCTGAATGGGGATTTGATATAGATACGCCAGAGGATTATAACGATTTACAACATCGTGAAAGTGAGGGTGTATGAAGCCTTTAATACTTGTGCGCGGAGGCGGAGATATCGCTTCCGGTGCTATTTATAGATTGAGACGTGCAGGATACCCTGTAGTAGTGAATGAGATTGCTATTCCCACTATGATTCGTAGAGAGGTTAGCTATGGCAATGCAGTTCATAGCGGTGAAATGATTCTTGAACGGTTGGTGGCGCGCCATGTGAGCATTGATGAGATTCAAGAAACCTTATCAGAAGGTGTTATTCCCGTTGTGACGGCCCCTTATGAGGAATTGTTGGATCGATTACATCCAGATATCGTCGTTGATGCCATTTTAGCTAAGAAGAATCTAGGCACTACGAGACTGGACGCACCATTTGTCATCGCTGTAGGCCCTGGATTCAATGCGGGCCACGATGTAAATGTAGTCGTTGAAACGATGCGCGGTCACAATTTAGGGCGCTGCATCTATGATGGTGAAGCCGAGCCTAATACAGGTATCCCTGGCAATGTAGGAGGCTATACGCATGAACGCGTGATTCATTCACCAAAGGCTGGTCTATTTACAGCCAAACGCCATATTGGCGATGAGGTACAAGCTAACGAAGTGATTGGTTATGTCGATGAAGAACCGGTGCGAGCTAAGATTACCGGTACATTACGGGGTATTTTAAAAACGGGACTCATCGTTTCTGACCATTTTAAATTAGCTGATGTGGATGCTCGTTGTGAGGAATCGCATTGTTATAGTATTTCTGACAAGTCCCTCGCTGTTGGCGGCGGTGTTTTAGAGGCTGTTACAGCATGGGACTATGAAAGGAATAAAGATGGAAAGCATTTATGATATTATGAAAGACCGATTGCAGGTTACAGAGCCAACCTTTTTGGTGACGATTTTATCGGGGCCTCGTCAAGGGGATAGAACTATCTATAATCAGGATGGGGATATATTATATGGTGACGCTATAGAAGGATTTACACTAAATAGAGTTAAGCCGAATGCTTTATGTGTATTTGGTAGTACTGAATGCTTTGTCGAACCTGTTGAAAAGGATCCATCTGTACTCGTACTGGGGGCTGGTCATGTAAGCCGTGCTATTACGGATTTATTATTATTTATCGGGTGTCGTGCTACGGTTGTCGATGATCGACCTGAATATGTGGTGCCTGAATTCTTTGATGAGCGTGTAACAAGAAAATGTTTGCCTTTGGATGATTTTAGAGATAAGTTATCTCTTGATGAATATAATGGTTTCATTATCGTTACGAGAGCCCATGAATTCGATAATACGTGCCTTGAGCAATTGCGCGACCAATTGCCTACCTATATGGGCGTTATGGGCAGTCAACAACGCATTCATTATGCATTAGAAAACTTGAAAGCGAAAGGTTGGACGCAAGAGGAACTTGATATGATTTATGCTCCTATTGGCCTAGATTTAGGTGCTCAAACACCAGAGGAAATTGCATTATCTATCGTCAGTGAGTACCTTGCTGTTGTACGAGGTAAACAAGGTCAGTTTTTACGCAGAAAGAGAGTTGTAAGTCATGAATCGTGAGTTTGTAGAATATTTGAGTCAACGCACAGGTGAAACACTAGCAGTGGCAACAATTCTTCATACGGCTGGTTCTACGCCTCGTAAAGCAGGTACCTCGATGGTTGTATTCCCTGATGGGTCCATCTTTGGTACTATCGGTGGGGGTCGTGCGGAAAATGAAATACGCCTTAGCGCCATTGATTCTATGAATAAGAAGGAACAGCATCGACGTATCGAAGTGAAATTAAATGATGATGTAGCCGTAAAAGAAGGTATGGTCTGCGGTGGATGCATGGATGTGTGGATTAAAACGCAAAATGTATAACCCTGTTTTAAATTTACAGTGCTCATAAAATGAGATAAAATATAAGGTACAGCTAAGATAATGGCTGTACCTTATTATTTTGTATAAGGAGTTGCGAATATGCATTTTGAAGCCCTCATACATACCTTTAGAATCCTTGATCTCATCGATATCTTGACGGTTGCTATCGGTATTTATTATATGTATAAACTCTTAAAGGATACACGCGCTGTAGCTTTGTTGAAAGGGTTATTATTTTTGGCTATTTTGAATGTTTTAAGCCATGTAATGAATCTGTATGTTATTAACTGGATTCTCCAACAAGGGATGACCGTTATCCTCTTTGCGTTACCTGTCGTGTTCCAACCGGAACTACGTCGTGCCTTAGAGCAACTTGGGCGTGGCCGTATTTTTAGTAAAGCACAGAATGTAAACGAAGAAGAAATGGACATGGCTATCAATGAAGTGATGGCGGCAGCTCGCGTTATGTCCCGTGAACATACAGGGGCCCTCATCGTATTTGAACGTGAGGTGGGTTTAAATGACTTTATTGATACAGGTATCATTGTAGACGCCGTACTCAGTCGAGAATTGATTAAAAATATTTTCGTTCCTAGTACACCACTTCATGATGGGGCTATGATTATCCGCAATGGCCGCATTCAGGCTGCAGGTTGTTTATTGCCGCTTACCGAGGACCGTACATTGAGTACCGAACTTGGTACACGTCATCGCGCGGCTATCGGCTTATCTGAACAAACAGATGCAGTTGTCGTTGTTGTCAGTGAAGAAACGGGTGTCATTTCTTATACCTATGGCGGACATATTTATCGTCACTTACCAGAAGATCAAATTAAAGAGGCCCTTCGTACATTTATGGAAAGACCTCGTCAAAATATTACGAGCATGTGGAAATGGGGTGGCAAGAAATGATGATTCATTTGAAACGCAACTGGCCTGCAAAAATACTTTCATTATTGGCAGCCATCGTCATGTGGTTTTTTATTATGCGCGATCAAAATCCTGTGATGGAGGTTTCCTATACGGTGCCTGTACAGGTGCAAAATTTGGCAGCAAATTACATCATAGAGGATGCACCTCAATATGTACGCGTTACGCTTAGTGGGTCTCGCGATACGATTATTAATTTAAAGTCTGATAACCTTAAGGCCTATATAGATGCTTCAGGGGTTTCAACGGGTCAAAATAATGTAACTATCCATTTCAATCCACCATCGGGGATGAACATAGTTGAAATCAAACCTGATACGGTAACGATTAATGTTGATGAATATGCATCGAAGAAATTACCTGTTGAAATTGTGCCAATTGGACAAATTCCGGATAATGTAGCATTAAAATCGGTAACAGTCATTCCAAAAGAAGTCACCGTATCCGGTCGCAAACAACAAGTAATGGCTGCTACACGAGTTGTCATGAAGGTTAATGTGGCAGGACAAACTAAAAACTTTAGCGCTGTTGCTGATTTAGAAGCTTGGGATAATGCGGGCAATGTGCTAGATGTAAATATTAGTCCAACGCAAGGTCAAGCACAGTATGAATTAAATTTACTTAGAAAAGATAAAGCCGTACCTATTTCGGCAACAACCGTAGGTCAAGTAGCTGATGGTTATGAAGTCAAAGGCATTACGATTAAGCCTGTACAAGTAACGATTACGGGCCGTGAGGAAATGGTGGATTCTATTTCTGATCTTAAGACGGAGTCTATTGATATAAGTAATGCTACGGCACCTATTGATTCTACATTTAATCTTGTAATTCCTGATGGACTTACGAGTAAGGTGACTACGGTTCGTGTAACAGTAGATATACAAAGAAAAGCATAGATATGATAAGAATAATAAATCTTCGCGTAGCCGTTACCGTAAAGGCTACAATTGAAGGCATTGTAGAAAAGAAATACCCTCAACTAAAGGGGCATATACAGAAAATCCATGTGGTGAGACGTGCTGTTGATGCTCGTAAGAAACCCAATATTGTATTTGTGTATACCCTTTTTGTAGAGGCTCAACATGAAGAAAGAATCATTAAGAAATTAGGCAAGCAAAAGGATGTTACCTTATTTACACCTGAGGATCCAGAGCCAATTGTAATTGGTGACAAACCTCTAGCACATAGACCTGTTGTGATGGGCTTTGGTCCCGCAGGTATGATGGCGGCCTTCTACTTAGCCCGTGAAGGCTATCGCCCTATCGTGTTAGAGCGGGGGCAGGATGTAGATACCCGTGCAAACGATGTAGAAACATTTTGGAAAACGGGATCCTTTAAACCGGAATCGAATGTTCAATTTGGTGAAGGTGGGGCCGGTACATTTTCTGATGGTAAATTGACTACTCGTGTAACGCATCCTAGGCTGCATGAAATCTCTAAATACTTTGTAGAGTTTGGTGCGCCTGAAGAGATTCTATACAAGCATAAACCTCACGTAGGAACAGATAAATTGCGTCATATGGTAAAAGCCATGCGTGAGCGCATTATCGAGTGGGGCGGCGAAGTTCGCTTTGGTGCTAAGGTAACCGATGTATTCGTTGACCAGGACCGTGTGGTCGGTATCGAGGTGAATGGTGCGGAACGTATTGATACGACTTTAGTTTTATCTGGTGTAGGTCATAGTGCACGTGACACCTATGAAATGCTATTTAAACGTGGCATTGATATGGTAGCTAAGCCGTTTGCTATTGGTGTTCGCATTGAGCATCCTCAAGATGTCATCGATCAATCTCAGTACGGTGTGGATCCAAAGAGTTTAGGATTAGGTGCCGCCGAGTATTCCTTGGTATATCATGATAAGGAATCGGGTCGCACGGCCTATAGTTTTTGCATGTGCCCGGGTGGTCAAGTTGTCGCATCCGCGTCTGAGCCAGGTGGCGTTGTCACCAATGGCATGAGCTTATATGCTCGTGATAGCGGTGTTGCCAATAGTGCCATCGTTGTAAATGTAGGACCTGATGATTTTGGCACACATCCATTGGATGGTGTAGCTTTTCAGCGCCAATGGGAACGTAAGGCTTATGAGCTGGGGGGGGCAAATTATAATGCACCAGCCCAAACGGTAGGTTCTTTCTTAGGCCAATCTGATACGCCGACTGTTGAAAGTAGTGTTCATAGCTATGAACCACATATTGTGGTCTGTGATTTGCATCAGTGCTTGCCTCCGTATGTAACGTCTGTGCTTGAGCGAGCGTTGCCATATTGGGGCCGTCGTATCAAAGGCTTTGATAGCCCAGAAATATGTATGACTGGCGTTGAAACGCGCACATCTTCTCCACTTCGTATGGGTCGTGATGAAAATCGCATATCCACTACTGTGGGTGGTTTTTACCCGATGGGAGAAGGTGCAGGTTATGCGGGTGGCATCATGAGTGCCGCCTTGGATGGTGCAGAAACGGCGATTGCGTGCATGGGCATGTATGCAAAACCTAATGAATGATATTTTTACAAATAGATGAATACAATTGCGTATTTTGTGAAAGTATTACAGATTTTATAAATAATACAAACTCGTGTGATATAATACACACAATATAGATAGAAATACATTCGTTTGTAGACGGAGGAAAATATGGCTCGATTATTTGGTACTGATGGTGTACGTGGCGTTGTTAATGAATTTTTAACACCTGAATTGGCATACCATTTGGGGCGTGCAGCAGCAACACATTTTGGTAAAGAAAAAGAACATCCTACATTTTTAATCGGTAGAGATACGCGTATTTCTGGTTCCATGTTAGAATGTGCATTAGCATCCGGTATTTGTTCCGTAGGTGGTAATGTAGTTATGGCCGGTGTCATTCCTACACCTGCTGTAGCCTACCTTGTAAAACAACAAGGTTTTGATGCGGGCGCTGTTATTTCTGCATCCCATAACCCATTCCCAGACAATGGTATTAAATTCTTTGATGGCAGTGGCTTTAAATTACCTGATGAAGTAGAAGATCAATTAGAGGTATATGTACGTCAAAGTGCAGATAACGAATTACCTCGTCCTACAGGTGCTGGAATTGGTCGTGTAGAGTATAATGCAAATCTTGCACATCACTATGCTCACTTTGTTCGGCATACAATCGATACATCCCTCGAAGGTTTAACGATTGTCTATGATGGTGCGAATGGCGCTGCTTCTAGCGTAGGCCCTGAAATCTTGTCTGGTCTTGGCGCAAAGGTTATTAATATCAATGTCAATCCAGATGGTTTGAATATCAATCATCATTGTGGTTCTACTCATATCGAAGGCTTGCAAGTGGCTGTTCAACAACACCATGCGGACCTTGGTATTGCCAACGATGGCGATGCTGACCGTTGCTTGTTAGTAGACGAAAAAGGTCAAGTTCTTGATGGTGACCAAATCATGCTATTATGCGCTCTTAAATTGAAAGAAGAAGGCAAGCTCAAGGGTGATACTGTAGTTGGTACCGTTATGAGTAATATCGGTTTCCATAAAGCAGCCGAAGAACTCGGTATGAAGACTGTTTCCACTGCTGTTGGTGACCGTTATGTATTGGAATACATGCGTGAACATGACCTTTCTATAGGTGGCGAACAATCTGGTCATGTTATTTTCCTTGATCATAACACAACAGGCGATGGGATGTTGACTGCAGTTCAAGTGGCGGCCCTTGTAAAAGAAAAAGGACAACCACTTTCTGAATTGGCTGGCATCATGACAAAATACCCACAAGTACTTATCAATGTACGGGTTGTAACAAAAACAGGTTGGGAAGACAACGATATCATCAAAGCTGCTATTTTAACAGCTGAAGGTGAACTCGGTGATGAAGGCCGCGTTCTGGTACGTGCATCCGGTACAGAACCACTCATTCGTGTAATGGCTGAAGGTCCTGACCAAGAAGCGTTACAATCCTTGTGCCAAGGATTGGCTGATGTAATTGGTAGAGAACAAGGGTTAGCGGAATAAAAGTAGAACAATTTTATATGGGCATAAGAAAAGCACTACTTTGAATTGTTCAGAGTAGTGCTTTCGTCATTATTTATCAGCTACAACAAGTTTATATCCATTCAAGTTGATGTTACTGCCAGTTGCATCTTCGTTTGCTAATGATTTTACATGGCTATCGCCTGTAAGTGTCCAAGTGGAATCTTTGCTGAGTTTCAGTGTAATTTCTTTTGCTGTATTGTCAGTGTTTATAGCGCTAACTAAACTAGATCCATTTGTCATGTCTAGTGCAATGGTGCTAATTGCATCGGCTACAATATTACCGTTTAAAGCTTGGTTGGAGGCACGAAGTGTAAGGTGCCCGCCGTTTTCACCAGCTTTTCCCCAACGGGAATCTGCCGCTGCTTTCACTAAGGTAGTAGTATTTGGAGTGGAAATGGCATTGCCCGTAAGGTCTACTTCAGCAGTGGTGTTATTTACATAGATAAACGCGCCTATAGCATGAGATGTGAGCGTATTATTTTCTGCTTTTAAACGTGCAATGCCGTTTTCAGCATCACCCGAGAAGCTTTGGTATAGCATGAATCCATTATCTTTGTTCCCTGTTACATTAGAGTTTGTAAGAGTAATGGAGTTTTTGCCTTCTACGACGCCAATTTCACTGTTTTTAGCCTCACCCGTAATATAGTCTGCCGTGATATTACCAGTAGAGTAGATGATAGGGCTACCTTCACCAGATGTCGTTAATTTAGCAGCCTCTGCTGTAATGGTGCCTTCGCCACGGTCTGTAGCGAGTGTAGCAGAGTGAGCACCTTCGGTTGTAATGGTAAGGTTTTTACCATTCACCGTACCCTTATAGGTGGCGTCTAAACCGTGAGAGGAATCACTTTTTGTATGAATGTTAGTATTCTCTACATTGATGACGGATCCTTCACCAGTGGCAAACACCGCATTAGAACCATTAGAGTTAGATGTAATATTGCTACCTTTGATGCTGATTTGGCTGCCATCGATACCGAGAACTACGGCATTTTGACCACGGAAATTACTGTTGTCATCGCTTGTTGTATTTCCTGTTTTATCGAATACGCTATTTTCAATATTTACGACAGCTTTGTTTTTGCCGATAAATGCATTTTGATCCGATGTTGTATTAGACATCAATTCATGAGCAATAAATTTATTTTCTGTTATAACGGTAGTACCTGTGAAAGTGTTAGGATTAGCTTCTGCTTGTGGAGCTGTCCCATTAGGAGCACTCATAGGTGGATTTCCGGCTGGTGGAGCACTTGGTGCATCTTGCGCAAAGGTTGGAAGGAATGCCAATGTAGAAAGGGCGGCACCTAATACAGCAGGAAGTACCCAACGGCGTAATTTTCTGTATGATTGTTTATGTTTTATAGATGTTGTCGTTTTATGTGTTTTGTTATTTTGTGTATTCATTGCAATCTCTCCTTTTAGACAATAAATATGTATTATATAAATTTTAATAAATATGATTGTATAAAATTTTTATAATACGTAGTATAATGATGGTGTATGAGTGATTTATGAAAGCGTTTTGTTTTATATACCCCTGTGAAAATAAGCGTTATATCTCGTGTTTAATGCTTTCATAAGGCCTAGATTCTTTACATTCATTACATCGATTTAGTA
The DNA here is from genome assembly GCA_934202095.1 of uncultured Veillonella sp. Lineage (GTDB taxonomy): Bacteria > Bacillota > Negativicutes > Veillonellales > Veillonellaceae > Veillonella. The sequence continues at coordinate 271 of CAKPXN010000010.1, read as the reverse complement.
TAATATAGTTTAGTATGATTACAATTGTACTAGTTCTGCCACATATGAGTGAAAGGAGTTCCAAATTCGTAAAGGCGAATAGCGCATGTACCCGCGAAGGCAGTCGTTAGGGTAGACGAGGGGAAGGGTTATCGAATCATCAGCGGATGCTCTTCCGGCATATTCATGTCGTAACAGATATTAAAAAGCCCATTGGTAACGATGGGGACAAAGTGTATCTGAATGAATTGTATTCAAATACTATTTGATACATAATTTGAACATTAACTTA
>CAKPXN010000009.1 GCA_934202095.1 uncultured Veillonella sp. | reverse complement strand
GAATGACTACGCTAATAGCAGAAAGAATCAATACAACTACGAGTGGAGATACATCGAGTGCCAAGTTTGCTTGCATATATGCGGCAAGCCAAGCGAAGAATTTAGCTTTTGTTAAAGCAGTGGATAAACCAAGGATAGCACCGAACCAGATGAATGTGTTCCAAACAGCTTTAGTTTGAACCATGTCATCCCAAGTGATGATACCAGCGAAGAACACAATAGTCATAGCTACTAATGCTACTGCTGTTGGGCTCAAGTCAAATCCGATGGAAGGTAATGCCCAACCGATAAGAGCAAGAATAAATACAACAGCCAAGATCTTTTCAGACATTTTCATAGGTCCTAATTTAGCAAGACCATCAGCAGCCAATTTTTTATTGTCAATTTTTACTGCTTCAGGACGGTCGATCCAGTAACCTACAAGTGGTACGAAGATCAACATTACTAGACCAGGAAGAGCCAAAGCTAAAGCCCACTCAGCCCAAGTCATGTTAAGACCAGTAATTTTTGTAACAAAGTCTAAAGCCAACACGTTAGGAGCCATAGCTGTTAAGAACATGAAGGATGTAATTTTTGTTACGAAATAACCATTCATCAAGATGAAGGAACCACCGCGTTTAGCAGTATCGCCAGGATAAGAACCGATAGATTCAGCGATGGATAAATTGATTGGATATACGATACCAGCCGCACGTGCTGTGTTAGAAGGTGTTGCTGGAGATAATACTAAATCAAGAAGTGCTGTTACATAACCAAGACGTAATACAGTAGAACCGAATGCGTTAATCAAATGGTATGCAACGCGGTGACCAAGACCAGTTTTACCAAACGCTACGCTCAAGGAGAATGCAGCGATGATCATCCACAATGCAGTGGAGCCATAACCTACCAAGATATCTTTTGCATTGTCTAAGAATAATGCAGATGCAGATAATACAGCTAATAAAATAATTTGAATTGGGTATGGTTTTAAAATCAAACCTACGATACCTGCAATGTAGAAGCCTAAGAGGCGCCACGCCGTATCAGTGAGCCCATCTGGTGGAGTTGTAAACCAGAGGACAACAGGGATTAGCACAATAAGTGCTAGTTTTAAGAATTTTTCCATGTTTCTTCCTTTCTTAAAAACATAGGCATGTAATCATCCTAACACTACCCCAGAAATTCGTGACACGCGACTATCATCTATTGAACTCTAGGAGTTATTGTCTACACTCATTATAATTGCTCAAAATTGTAATGAAAAATAGATTACCTTTATAGGGGCCATAAAAACTTTTATACCTACCATTCATACCTTTTATGCATTTTTGGCATAGTTTTACCTAGTAAAATGAAAAAAGTGCATGCATACACCCAAAATGGATATATACATGCACTTACATGCTTTACGTACTCATACATCTATAGTATGGCTCATTATATTAAAATTTACCAATACAGAAATAGCATAACAGATTATGCTTTATATTCTCTAAAAATACTGTCATCCACTACGGTATGTTCTTTATAGTAATTACGTACATATTCTATAAATGTTTTTACCGCAATCAGATTAGTAGCACCTTTAGCGTACACCATATTGGTATCACGCGTAATATAATTGCCGTCCTTACTGCGCAATGGACTTACATAAATGTCTTTATCCTTACAGGATCCAAGGCCCATATAGGTCAAAATAGACCACCCAAGACCAGCCCGCACAAAGTGACGGCACGTACTCATAGAATTGACGTCCATGGCCACAATAGGAGGTTCTTCAAAATGCTCGGCACACCAGTTTTCAATAATATTTGAGACCGATGCATCTGTTTGGTACCTAATGAAAGGTACTTTTTCTAACGATTCTGGTGGTACTAGCTCTTTGTATACCAAGCAATATGGTTCTTCTAATAGTAATTCCGAGGTACCGGATACTTCATAGCCGCCGCGCGCAAAGGCAACCATACAGTCACCAGTATTAAACATCTTCACTACCTGATGACTAAAAGCTGTTTTCACTTGTATGTGCACATCTGGATATTGTTCTCTAAAGGACTGCAATAATTGCGGCAATTCATAGTCCGCAAAATTGATAGACGATGCAATTTTTAATGTCCCTTGAATCTTACCAGTAGAGGATATTAACGCATGTTCTAAAGATTCTCTATCATGCAACATACGTTTACAATAGTCATAGTAAATCTCGCCTTGCGGTGTTAATGTAATACCTTCTGTGGTACGAAGCAGCAAGGAGTACCCTACGCTATCCTCTAAATGACGCAGTCGATAGCTCAAAGCCGGCTGTGAAACAAATAGTTTTTCAGCAGCCTTTGTTATATTACCTTCATCCACAACGGTTACAAAGGTACGCCATTCTTTATCATCCATAGTCGTACTCCTTCTTCTAATTAACCTATCTAATCTATGATGGCTAGATTTTCTATTATTTAACGCCTATATTGTAGGTTTATTATATTACTATATCTAAATACGGCCACTAAATTATCTTGCATTTGCAATGCCTGCAAAGACCTTGCCTCGTTCCCCATCAATGGTTACTTCTGCACCTTCAAGCAATACGTCATGAGCATCTTTAGCACCTAAGATAACTGGAATACCATAAGTAATCCCCGCTATAGCGCTATCCGATGTATATCCATCTTCAACAGAAATAATACCGCCAGCGCGTTTAGCAATATTCATCAATTCTGGTTCCATAGTCCCTACTACGAGGATATCGCCGGATTGGAAGCTTTCATAATCATTCTTATGATTAGCCGCAATAAATACGCGACCCATAGCGGATTTACGCAAAATGCCATTGCCAGATAACAATACCTTGCCTGCAATATGGACACGAATCATGTTTGTAGTACCTGTAGAACCAGAAGGTACGCCGGCCGTAACGACAACTAGATCACCAGAGTTGATGGCATTTGCCCCAAGAGCACCGGTAATCGCTTGTTTTACCATTTCATCAGAATTAATATTTTCGCTCCCCTTGATAGCCTCAACACCCCAGCACAATTGCATGCGGCGAATCGTTTCATCATGTGGTGTAATAGCGATAATTTTGCAATCCGGACGGTGACGAGCCACACTAATTGCAGTATGACCAGATTCGGTACATGTCAAAATAGCCGCCGCACCTAGATCACTAGCAACGCGAACGCTAGCAAGACACACCGCATCAGTAGTCGTCACATCATCGCTTTCCTGCGTTCTACTCTTATGATCATAAATAACAGATTGCTCTGTTACCTCTGCAATACGTGTCATGGTCGTAACAGCTTCTACCGGGTATGAACCATTAGCCGTCTCGCCAGACAACATAATAGCATCGGTGCCATCTAAGATTGCATTTGCCACGTCACTCGCTTCGGCACGAGTTGGACGAGGGTTTTGAATCATAGATTCCAACATTTGCGTAGCCGTAATAACAGGTTTACCAAGACGATTACATTTTTCAATCATCATCTTTTGCAATACCGGTACTTCTTCGGCAGGAATTTCTACGCCCAAATCACCACGAGCAATCATAAGACCATCTGCTACATCGAGGATTTCATCAATATTATTGACCCCTTCTGCATTTTCAATTTTAGCGATAATCTTAATATCCTTTTGTTCAGATTCCAAGATGCGACGAATGGCCACCACGTCCTTAGCGCGTTGCATAAAGGATGCGGCCACAAAGTCCACGCCTTGTTGACAGCCAAAACGCAAATCTAATTCATCTTGCTCGGATACAGGTGGCAAGCTAAGCGCTACACCTGGCACGGCCACCCGTTTACGATTGCCGATTTCACCGCTGTTTTGAACAGTCGTAATAATCTTATTACCTTCAATGGCATCGATGGTCAATCTAACGAGGCCATCAGCTAAGAGAACCGTATCGCCAACGTGCACATCGCCCACTAAACCTTTATGGTTTACAGTACTAATCTCTGACGTGCCTTCTACATCATCTGTAGTCAATGTAAATTGTTGACCTGCTTCGAGGAACACCTTACCTTCTTTAAATAGTCCCAGACGAACCTCAGGGCCTTTTGTATCCAGCAATAATGCGATTGGTTTGTTGACAATCATCGCTGCATCACGCACCATTTGCATGCGCTCCGCTTGCTCTTCATGCGAACCATGAGAGAAGTTAAAACGAGCCACATTCATACCGGCGCGCATCATATCTTCTAAAATACCGAATTTATCCGTGCCCGGACCTACGGTACATACGATTTTTGTACGTTTCATATATCCTCCTAAAGGGATTTTATTTAATATATCTACAAATTTAATTATACCTGTCCCCATTGAGCTTTGACTAATATCAAATTTACATATTTCGATATAAATCTATTGCATATGCTCTATCTACACACGCCCTATTGTACCTCTACGGCACCTTCACCTAACACCGCTTCAATGCGTGCGATAATCTCATCTGTCGGTGCAAAGCATAATTGAGGTGATAAATTAATTCGTTTTCGTTGTTTGTGTAAATATAATGCTGTCGGGACTTGCCCTTCTGCTTGTGAAAGTATTTCCTTCAACGCATTACTATTCTCTGGCGTATCATAGGCACCTCGAATATGGATAGCGATTTGTCGTGCATTGTTGTAATTTATCTTTAATGGTGCAATGCGGTCCGCAATAATCTGTACACCCTTTTCATCCGCATCAACACGGCCTCGCACCTTAACAACCATATCGACAGCCAAAAATTGTTGGCTCTGAGCAAATACCTTCGGAAATGCCACCACTTGAGCCGAACCAGAGTAATCTTCGATGCGCAGAATACTCATGACATCGCCCCGTTTTGTAGGTCTATCCCCTCTTTCAGCAATGAGACCGCCAAAGGTAATCGTTTGACCATCAAAACGCTCTGGGTTTTCAAGGAGTTGACCTAATTCAAAGAGGCCTTTCAGTTCCTTGTTATAGCCTTGCAATGGATGGCCCGTAATATAGAATCCTGTGTAGTCCTTTTCATCCTTCAATTTATCATCTTCCGATAAATCAGGTAAATTCGGTACTGGAATCATATCGACGTCATCCGTGCTTTCACCAAAAAGACTCATAGTCCCCATGGCAGCATCCTTTTGCTGCTTAGCCCCTACAGCCTGTGCACTTTCATACATGTGCAATAACTGATTGCGGTTTTCCTCAAATCCGTCCATGGCACCGCAGCGGATTAAACTTTCAAGCAACCGTTTATTAACGACCTTGCTATCTACGCGACGACAAAAATCGGTAATACTCGTATAGAGACCATTGGTCTCACGCTCTGTAATGAGTCGATCAATAGCATTATCCCCTACATTCTTGATTCCCCCAAGACCAAAGCGAATGGCATTACCTTGTACGGCAAAGCTACGCAAGGAATGGTTTACATCGGGACCGAGGACCTGCACATTATGTTTTTTACAAGCATTGATATAGTATGTGAGCTTATCCATATTTTGCATAAAGCTGGTCATGGTAGCGGCCATAAATTCTGGGAAGTAGTGGGCCTTGAGATATGCCGTTTGGTACGCAATATACGCATAGGCCGCACTATGAGATTTATTAAAGCCATAGCCGGCGAAGTAAACGAGCAAGTCAAACACTTCGTTTGCAATGGACTCTTCGATACCATTATTGATAGAACCTTGTATAAAGGATTCACGTTGCGCCTTGAGGACGGATTCCTTTTTCTTCCCCATCGCACGGCGCATCAAATCCGCTTGACCAAGGGAGAACCCACCCATGGCAGATGCAATTTGCATAACCTGTTCTTGGTAGAGAATAACGCCAAACGTATCTTTCAAGATAGGTTCCAAAATCGGATGTAAATAGGTCACCTCTTTTTTACCGTGACGACGGTCAATAAAATCCGCCACCATGCCAGATCCCAAAGGACCTGGGCGATAGAGTGCAACGAGAGGGATTAAATCCTCAAAATGCTCCGGTTTCAAATCCATAACGAGCTTGGTAATCCCATCGGATTCGAGCTGGAATACACCAGATGTATCGCCCTTGGTAAGGAGATCACAAGCCTCTTTATCATCTAATGGAATGACATCTAAGTCGAGATCAATACCTCGGTTAGCCTTGATGAGTTTAAGGGCATCCCCCATAACGGTCAATGTACGGAGGCCCAAAAAGTCCATTTTTAGCAGGCCCAATTCTTCGATATTATCCTTATCATATTGAGTGACAAAGCCCTCTTCATTAGAATTTTGTACAGGTACATGGTCATCTAGAGGGTCCGCAGAAATTACGACACCCGCTGCATGGGTAGATGAGTTACGAGCAATACCTTCTAGTTTTTGACCAAAATCAAATAATTCTTTTACATTAGGGTCTGTATCATATAAGGCTTTTAAATCTTTACCCTTTAAGGCCTTTTCTAAGGTGATGCCCAATTCATTAGGAATCATCTTCGCAATGCGATTGACCTCAGCTAATGGTAAGTCGAGCACGCGACCTACGTCGCGAATAACGGCGCGAGCCGCTTCCGTACCAAAAGTGATGATTTGGGATACGCGAGCCTGTCCATATTTCCGCGTTACATAATCGATAGCTTCGCCCCGCTTTTCATAGCAGAAGTCGATATCGATATCAGGCATGCTAACCCGTTCTGGATTGAGGAATCGTTCAAAGAGCAAATCGTATTGTAATGGGTCAAGGCCGGTAATACCTAATAAATAAGCTACTACAGAACCAGCTGCAGAACCACGACCTGGGCCTACAAGGATATCGTGTTCTCGCGCGTAACGCACATAGTCCCATACGATGAGGAAATAGTCTTCAAAGCCCATCGTTCCGATAACATCGAGTTCGTAGTCGAGGCGTTTTTTAAGCTCATCAGATGTATCGCCATATAAACGAGGTATTTCTCGTTCACAGACCTTACGTAAATAAGTTTTAGACGTTTCGCCCTCAGGCACATCAAAGTGCGGCAAATGGTGTTCATTAAAATTAAATTCTACATTACATCGGTCTGCAATCTTTACTGTATTTTCTAATGCTCCAGGGATGTGTCCAAAGAGCTCCGCCATCTCGTCCCCAGATTTGAGATAGAACTCATCATTAGGGAATTTCAAACGATCTACTTCGGCACGACGTCGGCCCGTTTGAATACAAACGCGGATATCCTGAGCATCAGCGTCGTCTTTCATAACATAGTGGAAATCATTGGATGCTACGATGCCTAGGCCATATTCGTCAGCTAATTGGCATAGCACTTGCTGAGCACGTAACTCTTCAGGTAAACCATGATTTTGAATTTCTAAAAAGAAATTGTCTTTACCGAAGGTTTCAATATACCACTCAACAGCTCGGCGAGCCCCGTCCATATTATCTTGCAGAATATATTGAGGTACTTCCCCTTGAATACACGCACTAAGAGCAATAATGTCCTTGCTGTATTGGCGCAACAAATCATGGTCAGCACGGGGCTTATAATTAAAGCCTTCCGTAGAGGCCTTCGATACGATTTTAACAAGGTTTCGATACCCTTCCATCGTTTCAGCCAATAAAATCAAATGCTTAAGTCGTTCACGGCTACGCCCTTCTTGCTTATCTAAGCGGCTACCTTCTGTGACATACACTTCACACCCAATAATCGGTTTAATGCCTTGTGCCACACATTCCTTATAAAAATAGATAGCCGCATACATATTGCCATGGTCCGTAATGGCAAGGGCTGGTTGTTCCAATTCCTTCGCGCGGCGCACCATATCCGGCAAACGGCTAATGCCGTCCAATAAACTAAATTCCGTATGACTATGTAAATGTACAAATGGCTTCATGGTACACCTCCTTACGGTCTATGTGCAAAATAAATATTTAATGATTTCTTACGGGCTTTCCAATCTGGTAAAAATTGGGCCACTAAATTGTGAAAGTTCTTGGAATGATCCAAGTATTTAAAATGGGCAAACTCATGGACCATAACGTACTCAATATATGCCTGAGGCCCTTCTAATAAACGCATATTCATCTTAATGAGCTGCTTTGATGGTGTACAAGACCCCCAACGACTCTTCATGTGCTGTTGCTTTACCGTTGGCATGGGCACCTCAATATGTTGCTGGTGAAAGCGTTGATACACGACCTTCGCCCAATGAGTAAACACCTTTTCCCCTAGCTGGCGCCAAAAGGTTTGCATTAATTTATGCTTGTCTTCATAGGTGTAATCAGATTTAACGAACATCACCATGCGATTAGAACCATCAAACTTAATATGCGGTTTGCCAGATGTTTCCACCACCTCTAGCGAAACAGGCATGCCCAAAATAGATACAGTTTCACCCGTTACATATTGTAATGCCTCTATCCGTTGTGCCGTTAATGCTTCTAATTTAAAACGAGCCTTCTCAATAAAGGGTATATTTTCAATAACAAACGCATCGATTCGATGATCTGGTACATAAGCATTCGCCGAAACATGGACACTACCATCCTTGTGCACACGCAGGTTTATGTTCTTTACACGCTTGATTGTTAACTCATATTCAATTGTGTCACCATTGTAGGTAATAGACCGAGTTGTTGAAGTATTCATACCTTTTATTTTATCATAAAACACTCATAAATTCGTTAAAATCTCGTAGTTTTAATAGAGATTATTCGATATTAAAAATATAAAAATAGCAGATAGTTGATTTTAGATTATCAACTATCTACTAGGCAATACAAAAGCAAAGGCACCAATCAATTTACTGATTGGTGCCAGAGGAGACTCTTGGATAAGCAACCTTTTAATAAAAGCGAAACATTACCCAAGTAAATATTACCGCGATGAAAGATTATACTCTAAAGCATTGATATAATAGCGCTTTACATTAGTACATGTACATTTACATTCTTCTAAAGATGTTTCAAACAATACGATATTCCGTCCTGTTTTACTATGAGTACTTGCAAATTCTATACCATCATACATTCTTTGGTCATCTTTACCAGTAATACTTTTAATATAGTCTGCAATATATTGTGTAGATACATACTCTAATGGATCATCAGTACTTGCCTGTGGACTACGAATACTATCATTAAAATCATCTAAAAATTTCCGATTGATATCAATATTAGCCATACCATCATCTAGATTTTTAAATGGACTAATCAAATTTATCTTTGATAAATTTACTAATAGTAATGGTTTATTGATTTTAAATGTACCTACACATACAGTTTCAAATATACCTGCCCGAATCTCTTTAATACAGGTATCTTCATCAGTTGCTAAATATAAACAACCTACCCCCTTAGCATTAATTCGACCATCCGCACTTTTCCTACGAGGTGGTGCCCCCATTTCCGATTTATCAAGCTTTTTCTTATTATGACTTTTCCTAGCTCTATATAAACAAATCTCACCCACATCATACTTTGATTCAATATACGAAAATAAAGGCCTTAATACGTCTGTATTAATATTACTTGGATGATAACGATTGACCTCTATGAGCTGATTCTGAAATTCACCCCAATTAATATCTTTTAAAACACTATTATTAGCCACATAATCTGAATCCAGACCCTTTTTTAAAACAACCTTACCACTTAAAAAGTCATTATGTTCTTCAAAATATTGTTTACATATAGCGGTAATTAATGCTAGCACTTGTCCAGTATTTAATTTAGGGTTGAAAATTCTCCAATTATCACACATTTCTTCAACTAGTGTTCGTCCAGCATTATGAATTTGATAGCTATCAAAAAAGCCTTCAAATAGTTCAGGAATATCTTTTAAGTTTTCAGCATCATACAAAATGGTCTCAGCTCCACAGTTAGGGCATGTCCCACTTGTACCATCATTATTCGTCTTAATGATTTCCTTTAATTCTTCATCATTAAAACAATGCTCACAAATTTTCATATATATCACCCTCGCTGTGACTGAAAATATTGATCAACGATTTCTAAATGTTGCTGAATTGATAATTTTTTAATAGTCCCTAATCCTGGATATCTACCTTCATTATATAAATTTTCAAAACATTGAGCTGCACGAGTGTGTAGTACATTAAATTTCTCCCAGCCTATTAGTTTTTCTAGTGCTTCTTGGAACTTTCCTGCAGGATTTGTAATATCAGAATTAGAATCGGATACAAAATGATGTACATATAAATCATTTTGTGCTCCATCATTTATATATACTATATGTATTGCTACGGCTCTAGGAGCAAAACCACTAGTAGTAAAGTCATTCCCTATAATCGAATAATCAGAATATCCATCAAAACCGTCTTCTTCATAATAACGGTGATCTGAAGAAAAAAACTCGTCAAGATTTTCCGCATAATCAGAATTGCGTGCCTGTTTGTTAAATCGATCTACACATATAACCTTAGGACCAGAATCACGAGAAATTGACCGAGTGAACTCTCGACTTTCACCAACTAAAATAAATCTAAAACTACCAGGTATATTTCCACAGAATTCTTGTAGTATCGATATTTGAGGTTGTTCTAAACATAAAGCAATACAGTCCTCTTTACTATAATTTAAATTAGCTAGGCTTGAAAATGTTTCATTACAACTACTATCCATATACAAAACTGGTATTACATAATCATGAAAGTTCTCAATGGCACTAATAAATGTAAATAATTCATCTTGTCCGAAAGAGGCTAATTCACGTTTAGGATTAAAAATAATACCAATCTGAGAATTTTGTTTTATAAATGATTCAATAGTCTTAGTTAATCGAGTTGTCAAATTAACAGGTTCTACTATTGGTATAATACGCTGACTACCTTCAGAAGTGCTACAAAATAAATTTTGTTGTACCTCCTCTTCAAGTGCTAATAATTCATATTGCCGGCCACGAAATATTGGTAAATACATACGTACCTCCTATACTATTTAAAAAAATGTGCCAACTGTCTGTACTCAGATTTACTAAATTTTGAAAAATAAACCAAAGACCGTAAAGAATTTGGTAATAGTTTCATTTGTGAATCATCATATTTATAAAGATTTCTATTTTTTAGGCAAGTTATGAAAGCCTTATATAGTGTAGATATATCTATATCAATAAATAGTTCCTTGCATGCACTGTAATACTCAAAATCTGTTGTTTCTGGTAAATAGCCATAATAATTTTTCACTATAGATTCAAACTCATATTTACGTAATATAGAGAACCATACAGATTTATCTAAATCCCGATTAAATCTAAGGGCTTCCTTTTTGACACTCAACGTCATTTTTCGTGTCAAAACAATTACCCCTACCGGTGTATCTGCCAAGCGTTGCATAACAGATTCATAATGACGTTCCGAAACAACTACATTGACGATATCAAAAGCCTTATAGTAATTCGCCAATTGACCTTCTAAACGTTCTAATGAATCTAATTCAGTTTTGATTTCATAAACAACCGCTTTTCCGTTGAATAAAATAAAGTCCGCAATAGAATCAACGATAGGTAATTCTACAATAGCAGAAGTAGTATTTAAACTATGTGTTCCTAATACTAACTTATTAAATAATGTATTTTTATATACATATTCATTGCGATAGTGTCTTAATAACTGCTTGTATAAACGCTCAAATGTATCATAGAGATCCTTAGTCGATGACATGGTAAGACTATTTATTCTAGTATCATCAGATATGATTTTTTTTAGATTTTGCTTTGTAAAAATCTTACTAATTTCTACTACACTAGCCATATAAACAATCCTTCCCATTGAATTTCTTTGAACGCTCATTCCATATAAGTATCCTAATAATTTTATTGTAATATGAAATTCACATTAACGCCACAAAAACCTCGCATTTCCCTTCAAGAAAAGCGAGGTTTCGTGCATAATATTCTATTTTGTAATGCAATACCTAAACACTATATATACATTATATATATTAATACAAATATTATTATTGCGTTCAGGTTATTTAGTTACACTTAACAACTTTCCGCTCACTGCATCAAATGCCACAGTAATGGTTTTCTTATCTTGTGTTGCAAATACAACGGTATATTTAGGCGTGCCTTTATCGGTTTTAACAGCCCAGCTTAAAAGGCTTGTTGCTTTACCTTCAGCTTGTGCATAAGCAAAGTTTACCGCTACAGCAGGAGGCAAAATAGTAGATGGATCAAAGGCTGTTTTTTCTACAGTTTTGGTAAGTTTACCAACCTTTTCATCCTTAACTTCATTTGCTGTATTTGTAAATACAGCCTTATATACACCGTCTTTATCAAAACCGCCAACAGTCAATGTAACGACTGTATCGGTAGCATCAAAAGAAATTTCATTAATAGACGCACCGGTATGATGTTGTAAAAAACCATTGAGCATTAGATTTGCCCAGCTAATCGCCTGATGTTGTTCATCAACAACAGCGACTGTTGGCTGAACAGGAACTAAATCAGCTGCTTGAGCCATTGGACTCACCACCCCTAACAAAGATGCTAACATTATAAATAAACGACTCTTTTTTAATACAGATTTCATATGTTACGCCTCAAATTCTTTACGTTTCAGACAACAATAACATTTACTATTTATTATGTACTGTTATAACTATACACTATCAATAACAAACGGACTCTATCGAGAGAGTGTGTATGAGAGAAATAAAAAGAGTCCGTTTGTTTTCCCACTAGGGAGTAATCAGCCACCTTGATAGTACAATGGCTAACCACCAAATAGCCCTATATTCATTAATTCTAACTAATCTTCTGTATACAAGAGGGAATGTTTAAAATTATTAGAATTAATGAATCTTAGATAGAATCATATCTACCTTGCGTTGCATATCTTCGTTTTGTTGACGAAGGGCCTCATTTTCAGCAGCTTGTTTTTGAACAATTGCTTGTAATGCTGTCACTTCATCTTGCATTACGTAGATAGAACTGATAGGACCACCTTTATATTTATCTGGAATAGCTTTCTTTTCAGGGCTATATCCAAATTTGTGGGTTACACCAGCATTTACGATACCATCGTGGCTATCTAAGGAAACACCCAAGTTAAACATAGTGTTTTCATTAGTGTAATGAGCCACACCAAGTGCTACGGCTGTTTGAGATTTGTAATTACCAATACCAGCCATAATTTGTGTTGGTTCCAATGGATCATATTGAATTGGTTTCAATGCAGCCAATGCGGCAGCACCTGCACCAGCCTTATACGCATAAGACTTAGCAACATTACTGGATGCACCAGCAATATTTTGCAATGCTTGGTCCATTTGTGCTTTATTAACTGCATCACCAGCATGAGTAGCAGCACCAATATTATTGATTTGTTTACCACCCATATCTAGATTACTATTAATGGATACATTACCAGGTGTAGAACCACTACCAGCATTAAGCGTAATAGTAGGAGCACCAGTACCACCACTAATAGAGGTAATACCTGTCAATGCAGGATTCAATTTGTAATTAATAACACCAGAGTTGGCAGGATCAGCTGTGATTTGAATGTTGCTATCACCTTTGAAATCAAAACCAGTAGTCAATGCTACAGAATTTTGAGTACCACCATTAGCCTTGTATTTAATATTACTTGTGCCTGCAGTTGCAGTACTAATAGCGGCATTCATTTGACCCAAGTTTACAGCTTCATCATTATTAGCTGCATTAGCCAAACCACTGATACGGTTAGTATTCTTATCAATTACTACATTACCAACAGTGACTTTATCGAAGGAAACATCTTTCTTAGTAGCAATCGTAATATCTTTACCAGTATTCGTAACCTTGATATTATCGCCATCGTTGAAAGTAACTGTATCGCCACCTTTTACAGTTTCAGCAGCAGCGCCATTAACTTTCACATTCCAAGCAGCTGTATCCTTAATAACTTGTTTACCAGCATTATCAATATTGCTCAAATCCTTCTTAGCTGCATTATTAGCAGTTGTTGTAGCATTATTGATTTGCGCACGTGTTGCAGCATCAAGGCCTACTGTAATACTTTGACCACTTGCATTCGTTTCAATACCATTTGTACCAGTGATGGTCAATGTTTGACCATTGCTTACACTACCAGTACCAGTATTACCAGCTGTACTGAAACCTACGTTAGCCGTAGCATTAGAAATCGCACTATCCATTTGTTGTTTATTAACAGCGGAATTAGGCGTTGTACCAGCAGCCACATTTTTAATTTCTGTATTACCAGCGTTGATGCCACCAGTTGTGATGGAAATAGGTGCCGCACCAGTTGTACTTGGCGTAATTGTCATACCGCCACCATTGATAACAGTTGTGCCACTAGGTGTTGTGAAAGTAGCACTGCTTAAGCCAGTTAATGCTTTGGCCATGCGAATGTTCAATGTGCCTGTTGTAGCATCACCAAGAACTGCGATGTTACCAGATGTAAGATCAGCTGCTGTTGTAGAAGCACCGCCCTTGATGTTAAGTTTTTCACCATGTTTACGGCTAATTACAGTACTATCATCACCTGCAAAATCATGTTTTGCATCAGCTAAGGCTTGAGTTGTTTTATCGATAGCTGCATTTACAACAGATGCTACGTTTTGAGTTGTTGCAACACCATCTTTACCAGCTGTTGTACCTTGTGTAGAACCAGCAGCGCCTACTTTACCAGTAGTGTCATCAATAACCAGTTTACCTTCATCTACATTTACGGTGTATGTTTTAACACCAGCTGCTGTAGCATCGCTTACAGTAGCAAGGCCTGTACCAGCTACCTTAACAGCATCTTGTGCTGCTGTAGCAGCTACTGCTTTAACAGCATTTTCAGAAACAGAGACTTCGTATGTTTCACCTTTAGCTGTACCAGTTTGACCTGTTACAGTAGCCAAGTTAGTATCGCCAGTCAATGTTTTAGCCACTACTTTTTCAGTGGATGAAGCACCACTAGATACGGTTGCAATAGCTGCATCAAGTTGACCTTTATTTACAGCTGCATCATTTGTTGTACCAGTTGCAATGCCTTTAATTTCCTTGTTTCCAGCATTGATACCATCTGTTTTATCGATAACAACGCCACCAACAGTAACCTTATCGAAGGATACATTTTTAGCTGTACCAATTGTAATGGATTGACCTGTATTGGTAATAGCGATGTTATCGCCATTGATGAAGTTCACAGTTTCGCCACCAGCTACAGCAGTTGTACCTGCGCCATTCGTTTCTACATTCCAAGAAGCTGCTGCTTTTGCAAGGTTCTTAATGTAAGTATCGCCAGCTGCAGTCAAGTTGGACAAGTCTTTATTCGCTGCATTTTCAGCTGCAGTTACAGCGGCTGTTAATTTAGCGGTTGGCGCAACAGTTACATCATCTCCTGTAGCAGATGTAGTAATGAGTGCATTCGCACCAGTATCACCTTTGATGTTGAATTTAATACCACCACTTGTGCTTAATTTCTTAGCTGTTGTAGTACCAGAATCACTACCCAAGGATACTTTGTTATCCCCTAATGTGCTGATGGAATCAGTGGCTGTCTTCACAGCGTCATCCATTTGTTTCTTGTTAACAGCAGCGTCATCAGTTGTTGCTTTGCCAACGTGCTTGATTTCTGTGTTACCAGCGTCAATACCGGAACCATTCAACTTAACTGTGTTAGTGCCATCTGTAGCAGTGACACCAGATGGAGCAACAGTAGTTGTATTTGTACCATCAGTAGTTGTCATGCCACCTTTAGTAATGGTAGTTGTGTTACCAGCACCATCTGTAATTGTGGAGGAACCACCAGTTACAGTTTGCGTATTACCAGATGCATCGGTGTAAGTGGCAGATGTTAAACCAGTTAATACTTTAGCAAGACGGATATTCAATGTACCCGCACCATCAGATACTACACCGATATTACCAGTTGTAAGATCTGCGGATGTTGCTACACCACCTTTAATGGACAATACTTCACCATGTTTACGAACAGATGTTGTACCAGTATCTCCATCAAATTTGTGTTCTGCATCAGCCAACGCTTGTGTTGTTTTATCGATAGCTGCATTTACAACAGATGCTACGTTTTGAGTTGTTGCAACACCATCTTTACCAGCTGTTGTACCTTGTGTAGAACCAGCAGCGCCTACTTTACCAGTAGTGTCATCAATAACCAGTTTACCTTCATCTACATTTACGGTGTATGTTTTAACACCAGCTGCTGTAGCATCGCTTACAGTAGCAAGGCCTGTACCAGCTACCTTAACAGCATCTTGTGCTGCTGTAGCAGCTACTGCTTTAACAGCATTTTCAGAAACAGAGACTTCGTATGTTTCACCTTTAGCTGTACCAGTTTGACCTGTTACAGTAGCCAAGTTAGTATCGCCAGTCAATGTTTTAGCCACTACTTTTTCAGTGGATGAAGCACCACTAGATACGGTTGCAATAGCTGCATCAAGTTGACCTTTATTTACAGCTGCATCATTTGTTGTACCAGTTGCAATGCCTTTAATTTCCTTGTTTCCAGCATTGATACCATCTGTTTTATCGATAACAACGCCACCAACAGTAACCTTATCGAAGGATACATTTTTAGCTGTACCAATTGTAATAGAGCGACCTGTATTGGTAATAGCGATGTTATCACCATTGATGAAGTTCACAGTTTCGCCACCAGCTACAGCTGTTGTACCAGCACCATTGGTTTCTACATTCCAAGAAGCAGCAGTTTTTGCAAGGTTCTTGATGTAGGTATCGCCAGCAGCAGACAAGTTGGACAAGTCTTTATCAGCAGATTTTTCTGCAGCCGTTACAGCAGCAGTTAACTTAGCAGTTGGAGCGATAGTTACATCATCGCCACTAGCAGATGTAGTAATGAGTGCATTCGCACCAGTTTCACCTTTAATGTTGAACTTAATACCACCAGTTGTGCTTAATTTCTTAGCTGTTGTAGAGCCAGATTCACTACCTAACGAAACAGTATTATCTGTTGCACCTTTCAATGCATCGTCCATTTGTTTCTTATTAACAGCAGCATCATCAGTAGTACCATTAGCAACATTCTTAATTTCTTTGTTACCAGCACTAATACCATTAGTTGTTACAGAAATTGGTGTGGCACCAACACCAGCTGGTGTTACAGTTACACCTGTAGGCGCTGTCGTAGTTGTATTACCAGCTGCGTCAGTTGTTGTTACACCACCCTTAGATACAACGGTAGAATTACCAGCTGCATCAGAAATCGTAGAGGAACCACCCGTTACAGTTTGTGTATTACCAGCTGCATCCGTGTAAGTAGCAGATGTTAAACCAGTTAAGGCTTTTGCCAACTTGATGTTTAACGTACCAGATGTTGTATCACCTACGACTGCGATGTTACCAGATGTAAGATCAGATGCTGTTGTACTTGCACCGCCTTTGATGTTAAGTTGTTCACCATGTTTACGGCTAATTACTGTACTATCATCACCTGCAAAATCATGTTTTGCATCAGCCAACGCTTGTGTTGTTTTATCGATAGCTGCATTTACAACAGATGCTACGTTTTGAGTTGTTGCAACACCATCTTTACCAGCTGTTGTACCTTGTGTAGAACCAGCAGCGCCTACTTTACCAGTAGTGTCATCAATAACCAGTTTACCTTCATCTACATTGACTGTATATGTTTTAACACCAGCAGCTGTAGCATCGCTAACAGTGGCAAGGCCTGTACCAGCTACTTTCACAGCATCTTGGGCAAGTGTTTTAACTTTATCAGAACCAGTTGTAGACAAATTAGACAAGTCTTTGTCGGCAGATTTTTCTGCAGCGGTTACAGCATTTTGTAATTTAGTGCTTGTACCAACGGTGATAGTATCGCCAGATACAGTGGTTGTAACAAGCGCATTTGCGCCGCTTTCGCCAACAACCTTGAGTTTATCAGTTTTAAGGTTTACAGAGCCATCAGTTGTGCCATCATTGATTGTCAATGTGGAGGAAATACCAGCCAATGCATCGTCCATTTGTTTCTTGTTAACGGCTGCATCGTCGGTTGTGCCCTTCTTAACGCCTTTGATTTCTTGATTACCAGCGTTAATGCCACTAGTAGTAATAGAAATTGGTGTAGCACCAGTACCAGTCGGTGTGACTGTTACGCCAGCACCGTTGATAACAGTTTGGTTACCAGTTGCATCTGTGAAGGTACCACTTGTTAGGCCTGTAAGGTTTTTAGCCATTTTGAGGCTCAATGTGCTAGTTGCCTTATCACCCACAACAGCGATGTTACCATCGGTTACATCGGCACCAGAGGCAACAGAACCTTTAATATTTACCGTTTTACCAAGTTTTAAGCCAACGGTATCACCTGAGTCACCAGCCATATTAATTGGCATTTTAAGAATGGTTTCAGCTGTTTTGTACAATTGAGAACCATTGATCGCATCTGTAGAAGTAGCTGTGACTGCACCAGCTGCAACGTTCTTAATTTGACGTTCTGCACCGGTGGCACCAACAGACACAATAGAACCTTTATTAAGGCCTGTGTTACCAGCATAGCCAGCAGCTTCGAAGGTAACACCATTAATGGTAGAATCGGTAGCAGCCGCATATTGATCAGCAGAGCTTGCATGACCAAGAACTACGGCACCATCGAGACCTGTACCTACGGTTACGTTATTGCCCATAACCATAACATTAGAGGAATTTACTGAGTTGTTATTACCTACTACATGGATACCTATAGTACCAGTCGTACCAGCAAGATTTGTATTCCCCATGAAAGTTGATTCAGAGGCTTTAATAGGATTTGTTGCCGTACCATTATCGTTACCTTGTACATGCGTACCAGTTGCTGTGGTATCAATGTATGATGGATCACCGATGGCACTGGATTTATTACCTAATACCGAATTTCCTGTACCAATGGAAATTGATTCTTCCCCCCTTGCTTCCGCTCCATAACCTACAGCAATTGATTTATCTCCAAGGGCCTTTGCAACGTATCCTAGTGCAACAGAATTTTGATATACAAAAATTTTATTACCAATCGCTATTGCATTATTACCAGAGACACTATTATCATTGCCTAAAATATGACTTCCAGTTGCATAATCATTAATAGACGTTGGGTAGATATTATTTGCTGGTGATAAAACATTTCTATTACCAAGAATAGTACTATCATTAGCAAGTATTGGATTACCACCACCAATATTATCTATATTACCTTGCCCAAATACATTCGTATTTTTGCCATTAACGCCTAATTTTATACCAACGGCAGTTATTCCAGAGCTTTGTTCTGTAGGCCCAGAGCCATAGCCACCTGTAAATACATATTTACCAATTCCAATAGAATCTTCTCCTTTTACCTCGGTCCGATGTCCAATAGCAATAGAGTTATCTTTCCATGTTTGTGCACCACGTCCTAATACTACTGAATAATTACCTAGAGCAAAAGTTTGACCTCTAGACGCAATCCAAGAGGTATCATGCGAGGAACCAATAACGACTGAATAATCGCCTTCACTCTTAGTATACGAGCCCAATGATAATGATTGTTGACCACTTGCTTTTGCATTCATACCGCCAGCAATAGCTAAGTTACCTGTAGCCCCCGCCTTAGAACCAGAGTACCCATAGTTCGTAGTCGCATTACCTACTGTTTGTGTGCTTGTACCATCATTGATATGCATATAGCTAGACATATTCTTGGACAATGTATTAGCTACTGCGTATAATTGAGAGCCGTTGATACCATCAGTAGATGTAGCAGATACTTCACCAGCAGCAACGTTTTGGATACGACGTTCATAATCACCAGCACCAATTGTTACGGCACCAACAGATTGAGCACCCGCAAAGCCAGTGATTTCATCACCATTGATAGTGGCTTTGCTTACCTTACCGAACGCACCGCCTGTTGTGTTGTTGCTTACAACGATGTTGCCGGTGGAATCGTATTTTTTAGTGTGAATACTTTGTTCACCAGTCAAATGGCTTTCATCATCTACTAATGCGTCTGGGGTGAAAGCATAGGATTCATGACCAAGGTAAATGGAATTACTAAGTGTACCTTCATAATACTGTTTATCTACGGCACCTAAAGTATAATACAATGTATGTTCAGCAGGAGTAATTACCTTACTTTTATCAGGGTTGGCTTTTGCATCATAAAGTTTATCATAACTACCAACCATAACAGTATTGCTTTGAGTTACTAAAGTATTATTACCAACCGCTACGCTATTTTGCGAGGTTTTTGTAAAACCACTTGGTGAAACAACATTATAATAATTTTCGGCTCTACTAAAACCTACAACACCACCAATAGCAATATTGCCATTACCTTTTACACCGCCATTAATAGCTACAGAACTATCCGATTTAAACTGTGCTATTCCATTAGCTCGCCCTGCCATACCATTTATAGCAACAGTACCAGTACCATATACAGCGGAATTACTACCGATTGCTACACTTGAATTCCCTTTTAAAGATATACCAGTACCAAAAACACTAGAAGCACTGGAATCATCAGCTATATAAGAGTTTTGACCTACTAACACAGCAGCTGCAGAATTATTACCAATAGATTTTGCACCAGTTGGATTTGATCCAACCACTACCACATTATCTGAAACACTGTTTGCTCCAGGCCCCATAACAATTGAATTCATGCCACTGGCTTTTGTATTCTGGCCTATAGCAATTGAATACATCCCTGTAGCCCCGCCTTTTTCATTTGCTTTACCAAGGTTAGTTGTAGCATTACCAGCACCTTGTGTAGATGTCCCATCATTAACGTGCATATACACATCAGGGCTAGCACCGGCAGTTACGGCTCTAACGGCTTCATATAATTGGCTGCCGTTAACGGCATCTGTAGAAGTTGCGGAAATTACACCGGCGGCAACGTTTTTGATTTGGCGTTCTTTATTAGTATCACCTATTGATAAAATACCGCCTTGACCCAGCGTGCCACCTTTACCTGCGTATTGGCTTGCATCTAATGTAACACCACTAACTGTTGTATCTGTTGGAGTCGTATATGCACTTGTAGCACTCTCATTCCCTAAAACAACAGCATTATTATAACCACTACCTACATTAATTCTATTACCAACTACAGTAGCATAAGAAGAATTTGTAATAGATGAGAGTGTCCCTACAAGTATACTGTTTGCGCTAACACTATCAATTGTATTACCATAACCAATAAGAGTTGAGTAATCAGCATAGTTCTGATTATTCCGCCCTAATGTCACACTCAAGCGACTCCCACGAGAATGATTACCTATAACGACTGCTTCATCATTACCAGAAGACTGTTCACCAAGAACAATAGAAGTACCTAATGAGTTAACGTATTTACCAATAGCAATACCATTACCCGTTGAAT
The DNA here is from genome assembly GCA_934202095.1 of uncultured Veillonella sp. Taxonomy (GTDB): domain Bacteria; phylum Bacillota; class Negativicutes; order Veillonellales; family Veillonellaceae; genus Veillonella. Next base: position 19,906 of record CAKPXN010000009.1, on the reverse strand, counting down.
TATTTTGTTCACCAATAGAAACACCATATTCACTGGCTGTTTGATAACCAATTGCAATACCACGGTCTTCCTTTACCACTGATGCTCTACCTATTACTATAGACTGTCGTTTTTGTGCATGACTATTTTGCCCTATTGCAATACCATCATCTTCAGATGCGAGACTAGTACCTATAGCAATACCACTACTTTTCGTAGCTGTGCCACCACCAAGTTCTGTACCAGCGCCAGCAAATGCCACTCCCCCGCACATAACCATAGCTACCATCACAGCTGCCACACTTTTACCAGTCAGTGAAGTAACTACAGATTTAACGCTAGATTTGCCGTCTCGTTTTGCAATTTCCGACACGACAATCCAAGCGTTTTTGGTTTTTGACCATATAACTTTGTATATATGATTCAGACCCATATCTATACACTCCTTTTGTCCCTATATTGGATGTACACACTCTATAGACATAATGCTACCAAATGCCCCCCCCCCGTCAACATTTTTATTCATCTTTTCTTCATTATTTACATAAGTTTGCAGGTTAGTTTAATATTTAGATAATATATGATAAGTTTATCTTATATTTTAATATTTCATTAATTTCTATATTCTGCAGGAATTTATCGGTTACTTATAAGTATTCTCAATCTACAATTCACATTTTCAAAAAAATATCGCCATAGAGATAGAACATGTCTATCATCTATGACGATATTTGTCATACCATTATTTAGTTATCATGAAAATGACAAGCAATATAGAGTTCTGCTAGTACATCAGGATTACCACACATCCGCATATACTCTAGTATACGCCTCACATAGCGCCGATGTTCCATCATGGCTGCATCTAATTTTCTCCGCACATAGGTCGGTGGATGTAACAGCAAAATTGGTTTCGTGTGACCACCATGAATATAGCATTGCTGTTCTGTAGGCCCATCGGACACCATATAGGTAAAGGGTACCACAATATTAAAGTATCCATAAGCCCCATCCTTACCTACAGGTTTCCTCGTTTTAAAGGGTATCCAGGTCATATTCACGGCCAAGGTACGAGGCTGATTATACGATGCTCGTTGCCCCATCGTATTATGCAAAGCCCGTAAATCGACGGCTAAATATTTTGCTAGATCATAAAACAGGCGTAACATCGGACGATGTACTAATTCATCTGTGCCATCCGCGTAGTAACACTTTGTCACATTACCACCAGATTTATAGTCTGGAATCATACACCATAGATGGCGGACCATACAATCTTGTAGTACATATTCTCTCTCGTCGTCTACTACATAGGGTGACACATTAGTATGCTCATCATACACTGTTTCCATACAATAGTCTCCTCTTAAATAATACGAACAAACTATATAAGGAATATTCCCACTCTATACATGAACGCGCATTCATTTCGCATTCATTGTATACCTATGTGCTTTTACCTGTAAATATGTAATTTTAAAATATATACCTATAGATTTATCATATTTTTTAATATATGAAGAATGTAACTATATGCAGCCACGTATACTATCTATATCATTTGATTATGTATTATCATCTCCTACCTCTATCTCTAATTTGAATATTACATTACATATCTATACATGTATTCCCGCAATACATCTAAGATGCGTTTATGTCGTTGTTGCACCGATTGACGCGAACAATTTTGTGTTCTTGCAACGTCCGACAAATTACAACCTCGTTTATAAATATCGGTAATTAACTGTTGTTGATCTACCTTTAATAAACGCATAGCCCTTCGCAGTAACCGATGTTGTTCTATCTGTTCCGCGTGATGTACAGTCTGATTGGCCACATCTATAGTATCTGGTATTTGATCCATCGCCAATTGCTCATCTCCATCCGCCGTATCTGGGATATGAAACTCATGATTCCATCGTTGTTTAATCCGTTTATAGTGATTGAGATGTTTAAAATGAATAGCCGATTTCACATACCCCGCAAAGGGTACAGTACCAGCTAGATTGTAGGTGTAAATGGATTCAATAAAGGTGAGCCACAGCATGGCCTCAACATCATCTTCTACGGTGCGATTTACTAATAGTCGCTCGTATTTTACGATAAGCGGACGATACCGCCGGCACAATTCCATCTTAGCTGCCGTACTATCTATTGGTTCACTCGGCACATCACAGATAGCTATTCTCGTCTGGCATACCTCTACTAGTGCTTCATCGTGAATCTGTTTAAATCGCGTTACATTTGTTACGTAGTATTGTTCAAAATCTTGTGCAGAATAGAATGTCATTGTAAACCCTTTCCTGCCCGGGCACAGTTGTACTATACCGCAGGTGGAAAGAATTGCAAAAACAGGAATAGACTGGAAAATACAAACATAGCGCCGTTATGTCAGCGACTTTCACATTCTTGCAAAAGATACATTAATACACAAAAAGATGCTAACAATAATCATTAGCATCTTTCTATCGCATCCTAAATGTTTCGTTATCTAGGACTCTATTAACTTATTAATCTCATCAATCCAATTGGTGTCAGGTTGCTCCAATTGGGTAAAAAATACATGTAAATTAGTACTATTAATTAATGCTGCATCCACTCCCAATTGTTTTGCACCAGTCATCATAGTTCTATAATTATCTTTCGTAATATTAGAAACCAATTGTGTTCGCTGAGATTCCTTAGCTGAATAATCTTGAATACCTGTATATGCTTCAATATAAGCAGCACTACGTCGTTTTGACGGTGACTGCAATCTAACAGAAATATCCCAATGTAATAAAATAACTTGCATGGTACATGGATTTGTAAACATTACTACATGTTGACTTGCCAATTCACACGCATGGAGCGAATTCACTTTACAACAAATATCATTAAATTGTTCATGTGGTTTCTTTTCTGTATCACAAACAATAACAACTAAATCATAATTTCCTTTTTGATATACGTCTTGGTATATAGGATACAAATTTCCATTACCTTTTGCATCTCTAAGCGTAATATCGTATACATCTGACCATACATGCAACAGTTTAAGCTGATTAAGATAATCATACTCTTCTGAACCTTCACATATAATATAAATCTTCTTATTATCTTTCAGAGGCGGTAATAATGGAACCATATAAACCTCCTAGTGTTTCGATTTAATTTCTAACAAGGAATCAAAAAATGATGGATCAGGCAAGGCACCTAGTACACCTTTTTTATATTTATCAAGAAGATTAGTACTATCTCGAATACCAGTGTTAGCCGTTGTAAAATCAGCCAATGAATATAGATATACTTGTTCTTCATCCTTATGAACAAACCAAATTTGTTCTTTTCTAAATAGCCTTTTACAATCCAACAAAGTTACATCATGAACTGTAAATATAAGCTGTGCCATATCATTTAACTCATTATTAAAAAGAGCTACGATAGCACGTGTTAAAGAAAAGTGTAAACTACTATCCAATTCATCAACAATTAAAGTTCTTCCTTTTTCTAAAGCTTCAATAATATAACTAGCTAAAGCAGCAATTTTTTTCGTTCCCGTAGAATCAAATACCATACTTGGTACTGGATGGCCTTTGTACACAGAAATTAACTTTAATTGATCTAACAATTGTTCCGGCAATGCTAAGGCGCGTTCGTCCGCAATCGCTTTACCATTCTTTTTTAATTTTATATCCATATCTGCTTCAGCATATTTAAAATCATCTAAATATACATCAGCTTGTTTAATAAAGTTAACAACTTTTTTCTGAATATTATTTTCATTCTTTAATAATTTGATAGTTTGATCAATTGGAATATTATTCATATTAATAATATCTATTGAACGAGCAAATTCAGTAATAATTTGTTTAATCTCTGCCAATTTACTAAACTTAGATGTATCGATAGCATGACATAATAAGGCTTTATTGGCAACCACTTCCATCAAAGGTTCTACATTAGGATCGATACATTTAAATTCCTGTTTTTTTATATCCTTTAAAATTAATGTATCTGACTTCTCATTACCATATTCATCATAAAATTTGTGTACGAAATGTTCATATATGATTTCTTCTGATTGAGCATCATACGTTATAGTATAATCATACTTTTTCTTATCATATAAAAAAGCAATACCTAATTCACAAATAGAATTATGTGTAAATAAATTAGGTAATAAATGGGGCTCATTATTTAATAAAATATCAATAATACTGGCTATACCTTTAATTAAACAAGTCTTTCCCGTATTATTAGGCCCATATATAGCAGTACTTTTTACAATATTATGTCTATTTTCTTGATGTACATTTGATATAAACTTTTTAGTACGCATATCTGCATTCGCAGAAAACACAATAGGTTTATTGAATGCTAATACATTATTTAATCTCACTTCCATTAACATATTAACACCTCCTCACAAGTATTATATCACGAACTTACATTTTATGCTAATTATCAGCACAAAAAATAGATAGCAAATAAGATAGAAAACGAAGACACAATTCCATCTTAGCCGCCGTGCTATCCATTGGTTCACTTGGCATATCACTATTGTGAGTACTAATCAATATAATTTTGATATAATAAAAATATCTTTATAGAAAGGAGGAATATTATGTCTAAAAACTCTCCAAAACCTATTAATGAAGGATACGAACGCAGAGATGGCGCACAAAAAACTACCAGTGGCAAACCTGTTCGTCCCGCTCCACCACCTTCATCACCTACTCCGAAGAAGTAATTTTATCTGCTGTGAATCCTTCTTCAAAGAAACCATTTGGATAACTATACTCTCTAACTTCGATATCATTTTTAATATCAAATATAGAATGTAGGTATTCAAAATACTCACTATATGTTTCATTAGATAGCCATTCAGCATATACTGGATGGCTATCTATTTTAATTTCAGTTGTATCCTCACTTGAAAATGTTGCCCCTAGAAATTTTCCTGTTGCTATCACATTCCCTGACTTAATTATTTGAATTAAATGATCTTTACCATCTAACATACAATTATTCAGCATGCTATCTTCTTGAAAATAAATATAACCATTATTTTTACTTGTATACCTATCAATTATATTCTTAATAAATTTTTTTACTATTATTTGCCAAGCAAAGCCCACACTAATTCCACTTAAAATAGACAAGACTACAAGTAGAAAATATTGTGGGTCATCATTACCAAATAACTTATTGATAATTGTATATATAAGTATCGTTATAAAAAAACCAAAGATACTATATACAAAATAATTTAATATTTGGTCTATCGAACTCCCCCTTGATTTCACATTTCCTAATGCTCTAGCAACTTCCTTAGCAATAAATCCAGGTGCTAGCATAGCAATAATTTCAATATAATGTTCCATTAGTCTCACCTCTTTAGTTTTACTATAACATGAATCATCTCTTAATTCACTTAAGACTCTATACTATTAGATACTAACACAGAATCTGTAAAGCTTTATTTTATCAAATAATTCTATTTACTGGCAGTGTAATATATTTTATGTAAACTGTTCTCAAACAATATCAATAACATAAGTAAAAAAGCTATTATATCCAGACTAATATTATATGTTTGGATATAATAGCTTTAATTTATCATTTTTTCCCGCGACTCGTCGCAAGGTTTGCCCCCAACAGCCCGCCCCGATTGATATGGGGATGACGGTGTGAGGTACCTTCTTTGATTGATGTTATACGAGATCGTTGAAACTTTTCAAACACTGTATCCAGTTCTCGCAATAGAACCTTCTTTTGCGATTCTTTTAATTCATACAAGTCCCCTTTGAACTTAATATGTTTATCTTTCACAACGGTGCTAATATCACAGATGCGTTCTGGTTGTTCATTCGTAACATTCACGAGCTCATCTAAGGTCATCTCATAGTAGCGAGCCAGCGCACACAGTGTATCGAGGTCTGGTTCTCTATAGCCAGTCTCGTAATTGGACAATGCTGCATTACTTATGCCTACAGCCTTGGCGACTTCGATTTGGCTCTTTCCCATGCGTACGCGAGCCCGTTTTAAGTTCTTGTAAAATTGCATGTTCATCATCTACATCGATTACGTCACATAGTATTACAGTGTTTCACTGATTATTTTGAAAGCCTCTTCTGCGACAGCCAATGTTTTATCGATTTCTGCACCCTTATGGCACATGGACACAAAGTTGCTTTCAAATGGACTTGGCGCATAGTAAATACCATGGCTCAAGTTATGATGGAAGAATGTCTTGAAATGGTCCGCATTGCATGCACTAGCGTCATCAAAATTGTGAACCGGTTTATCTGTAAAGAACAAGGTAAACATAGAGCCCACACGTTGTACTACGGCAGGTACATTATATTTCTTAGCCAATTCTTCAAGGCCATTACACAATGCTTTTGTGCTATCTTCCACTTGTTTAAAGATGGTTGGGTCCCGTTGCAGCATGGACAATGTAGCAAGGCCTGCCGTTACAGCTACAGGGTTACCACTCAATGTACCGGCTTGGTAAATAGGACCGGATGGTGCTACTTCGCTCATGATTTTGCTAGAACCGCCAAATACAGCGAGAGGCATACCACCGCCAACAATCTTACCGAGGCAAGTCAAATCAGGTTTAATATTGTATAGTTTTTGTGCCCCACCACTACTAGCGCGGAAACCACACATAACTTCGTCAAAGATTAATAGGGCACCATGTGCCTTTGTTACATCGCGCAAGGTTTCAAGGAATCCTTCTACTGGAGGCACACAGCCCATATTGCCTGCAACAGGTTCTACGATAATACAAGCAATGGTATCGCCTATTTCATCGAATAAATGTTTAACCGCATCAATATCATTGTATGGCAATGTGATGGTATTTTCTGCAACGCCCTTTGGTACGCCTGGGCTATCTGGCACACCAAATGTAGCGAGGCCAGAGCCGGCTTTCACCAATAGAGAATCACTATGACCATGGTAACAGCCAACAAATTTAACAATACGGTCGCGGCCCGTATACCCACGAGCGACGCGCAATGCACTCATGGTCGCCTCTGTACCGGAGCTAACGAGACGCACCATTTCCATGGATGGCATAAAGGCTTGGATTTTTTTAGCCAATTCCGTTTCTAAGAGTGTAGGCGCACCATAGCTTGTACCACGAGGAATGGCCTCTTGCAAGCTAGCTACGACCTCAGGGTTCGCATGGCCTAGAATCATTGGGCCCCAGCTCAACACGTAGTCAATGTATTCGTTGTTATCAATATCATAGATACGGCTACCGCTAGCGGAGCTAATAAACGGAGGGTTTGAACCTACGCTACGATAAGAACGAACAGGGCTATTAACGCCACCCGGCATATACCGTTTAGCTTCGTCAAATGCTTTTTCTGATTTACCTAGTTGTAACATAGTCACTCCTTATTGTTTAAGCCAACGTGCCACATCAAGGGCATGATATGTAATGATAATCTTAGCACCGGCACGTTTCATGGAGAGCATCGTTTCCATAACAAGGCGTTGTTCATCGATAAGACCAGCGGCTGCAGCCGTTTTAACCATAGCATATTCGCCGGATACATTGTAGACAGCCAATGGCAATTCATAACGGTCACGAGCTTCGCGAACGATATCTAAGTAGCACAATGCCGGTTTAATCATGATAATATCTGTACCTTCAGCGATATCAAGTTCAATTTCACGCATTGCTTCTAAGCGATTGGCAGGATCCATTTGGTAAGATTTACGGTCCCCAAATTGTGGCGCCGAATTAACAGCGCCACGGAATGGACCATAATAGGCAGATGCATATTTTGCAGCATAACTCATGATGGATACATTGGTGAAACCAGCTTCATCGAGAGCTTCACGAATAGCACCAACACGACCATCCATCATATCAGATGGCGCTACCATATGAGCACCAGCTTGTGCTTGGCTAACCGCAACCTTGCACAATAAAGGCAATGTTTCATCATTCAAAATTTCGTGATGGTCAATCATACCGCAGTGACCTGTAGAAGTATATTGACATAAGCATACGTCCGCAATGACCAAGAGATTTGGCACCGCTTCACGGATGGCTGTAATCGCTTGTTGTACAGGCTGTTCCATATCCCAAGCGGAGGAACCTTGTTCGTCCTTATAGGTAGGAATACCAAAGATTTCTACGCCACGAATGCCGAGGTCATACGCTTCTTGAGCTACCTTTACCGCTTCATCTACAGATAAATGATATTGGCCTGGCAATGTGTGGATTTCTTTTTTTATGCCTTCACCAGGAACGATGAATAATGGATAAATTAAATCAGTTGTATCTAATGTTGTTTCTCGTACTAAATCACGCATTTCTGGAGAAGTGCGCAAACGGCGAGGACGATATGTTAAATCGTACATAGTAAATTTCCTTCTTCCGTTTAATAATGACAATAATTAGTTAGCGCAGTCTTTCACAATTGTGTCCACAAGACCTTCTGTAGTATATACAGGGCTAATGATATCCACCTTTAAACCAGCGCTCATAGCAGTAGCGGCCGTAATAGGTCCGATACACGCAATTTTTGTATGTTCTAATAGTGAAAGCGCATCTTCACCCAATAAATCTAATGTATTGGTAACTGTAGAGGAGCTAGTAAATGTAATGTAATCCACATGACCATGTTGCAACGCATCTACTAAAGCCTCTTGTTGAGATGTGTCTTGTTGTGTTTCATACAAGCGCAAGATATCTACGTCGATATCTAGGTGGCGCAATTCACGAGGAATCACTTCACGAGCCTTCTTCGGTTGAATTAACAACACTGTATGTCTAGGTTTAACATGTTGTTTCAATGCGTCTACAACAGATTCAGCCTTATAATCTACAGGAATGATATCCGGTGTAATGCCATAATTAGTCAACGCCTTAGCTGTGGCGCTTCCGATAGCACATACCTTAGCATAGCCTAAGGAGCGAGCATCTTTGCCTTCCCCGTACAATGCATCAAAGAAGTAGCGTACCCCTTCAGCCGATGTGAATACGACGCAAGAATAACGATCCACGCCATGCAATAAGCGTTTATCTTCATCAAACAATTCTACAGGCTCTGTTTTAATAGCTGCCGCTTGGATGACATTGGCGCCTTGGTTCATGAGCATATCGCGGAATTTGCTAGCTTGAGATCGAGCACGAGTAACCACAATCGTTTTACCGAATAATGGCTTGTTATCGAACCATTGCAATTGTTCACGCAAATTAACTACATCCCCGACAACAATAATCGCTGGTGCTTTTAGTTGTGCCTTTTCCACGTCTTCTACAACATGTTCTAGGGTGGAAACAAGCACCTCTTGAACAGGTTTAGTGCCCCAGCGAACAAGTGCCACTGGCGTATTGGCAGGACGGCCATGAGCCATCAATTTTTCTGCTATGGTAGGCAAATTGCCTACGCCCATGACAAAACAAAGTGTATCCACTGCTGTTGCAAGACCTTCCCAATGGATGCCAGACACCGCTTTTGTAGGGTCTTCATGACCGGTAACAACCGCAAAAGATGTAGCCATAGCGCGTTGTGTTACAGGAATGCCTGCATAGGCAGGCGCTGCAATAGGCGATGTAACACCTGGTACAAATTCAAAAGGAACACCAGCCTCACGAAGGGCCATCGCTTCTTCACCACCGCGACCGAATACGAGTGGGTCACCGCCCTTTAAGCGAGCTACGATTTTGCCTTCTTTACCCTTTTTTACCAATAATTCGTTAATTTCCCATTGGTGCATAGTATGTTCTTTGCATTGTTTCCCTGCATAAATCAATTCTGCATCAGGTCTAGCCCATTCTAATAGATGAGCATCCGCTAAATAATCATATACGATAACGTCTGCACGTTCGATGCATTCCTTACCTTTTACGGTGATTAATTTAGAATCTCCAGGGCCTGCGCCAATCAAATATACTAAACCTGTCATTTTATGATTCCCTCCTTAGCAAGGGCTTCCACAATGTGTTTGCCCCCTTCTTCATATAAGGCTTTCGCAAGGTTTTTGCCTAACATAACCCCTTTCTTAGCAGGTCCAGACAATTCGCCTTCATATACAGTTTTACCATCCAACGATGCAATGAGCGCTTTCAAATTAAGCTGTCCTTTTTCAACAGTTCCGTATACGCCCATCGGCACTTGGCAGCCCCCATTGAGTTGATTCAAGAAGCTACGTTCCCCTTCAACGGCAAGGCGCGTCGGTTCGTCGTCTATTTTTGAAAGCATGTCTAACATCTCAGTATCATCACTGCGACATTCAATAGCTAATGCCCCTTGACCCACAGCAGGAATCATTTCATCTGCCGTAAAGACTTGTGTGATTCTATCATCTAATCCAAGGCGTTTTAGGCCGGCTTGTGCTAATACGACGCCATCGAGGCCTTCCGTTTCAATCTTGCCAAGACGGGTTTGTACATTGCCGCGGATGACTTCGATTTGTAGATCTGGACGGCGATGCAATAATTGTGCTTGACGACGTAAACTACTGGTGCCAATGCGCGCCCCTTGTGGTAATTGGTCCAACGTTTTGTACTTAGGGCTTACCAAGGCATCGAATGGTACTTCCCGTTTAGAAATGGCACCTAATGTAAGGCCTTCTGGTAATTCCGTAGGCATATCTTTTAGACTGTGAACGGCAATATCGATGTCGCCTGCATGCATAGCCGCCTCTAATTCGGCGGTAAATAAACCTTTGCCACCTACTTCTGCAAGAGGCTTATTCAAAATGCGGTCTCCCTTGGTGTTAAAGTGAACTAGTTCTACGGTAACCCCTGGGTATAAGCGTTGCAATTCACTTTTTACATATTCTGACTGCCATAAGGCAAGAGCACTCTTTCGAGTCCCAATTCTAATGTGGTTCCTCATACTACGAGCCTTCTTTCTCGAGATTAAACATATCTTTGAATAAATCCCAATATAAACCTTCTTCTTTTGTACCGGCGATTTCATTGAAATGAATCATCGGTTCTCTTAGCATTTTTCTAACGATCATACGACTCATAGAATCAATGATACGACGCTCTTTATCGGAAATATCCGGCAATTTAGCCAGTGCTCGATGTAATTCACGACGACGAATGCGGTCGGCCTTATCCGTCAATAGTGCCATCATAGGACGTACGGATAAATAACTAAACTTTTCTAACACTTCATCGATGGCTTCGTGAATAATCGGTTCAGCCCGCTTGGCTTCTTCTTCGCGTTGCTGTTTATTTTCTTCTACAACGCTTTCAAGGGCATCAATATTGAATAGGTACACACCTTCGATATCTGCTACAACAGGATCAATATCACGTGGCACTGCAATATCAATCATGACGATGGGACGTCCATGGCGCAACGCGGCAATGCGTTTAGCCTCTTTTTCACCAATAATATAATGCGGTGCCCCCGTCGATGTAATGATGATATCCGCATGTTCCGCTTGTTCTACATAGTGATCTAATTTGATGGCTTGCCCATTAAATTTCTTCGCCAATGCTTCCGCTTTGGTGAAAGTCCGATTGGATACAAATATGGTTTTTACACCCTTTGCTTGTAGATGTGTAGCTGTTAACTCACTCATAGTACCCGCCCCCAAGATGAGGACTGTTGCGTCTGAAAGTGGTTTATCTAGGCTATCTTCCGCCAAGTTAACCGCCGTGTAACTAACAGATACAGGTGTATTGGCAATGCCTGTATTAGTCCGAACCTTTTTACCAACGCCAATAGCGCGTTGAAACAAGATATTAAATACGGTTCCCGTAAAGCCTGCACTATAGGCCGCGATATAGGCACCCTTTAATTGACTAAGGATTTGACCTTCCCCCAACACTAGGGAGTCAAGGCTAGCAGATACGCGGAATAGATGTTCTATACAAGCTTTTTCTTCATAGAAGAAAAATGCTGATTCATCAATTGTATCGGCATATTTTAAATGCTTTAATACATCGAGCATATACGCTTTAGGAGATTGTACATCTTCTAATACGGCATAAATTTCCGTACGATTGCACGTCGATAGGATAACGCATTCTGAAATTTTTTCGTATTCATAGAGTCGGTTTAAGGCGCTTTCTACCTCGTTCTTCTCAAACGAGAAACGTTCACGCACCTCAACGGCAGCACTTCTATGATTTAGTCCTAATACCACTAATTGCATGGTGTAGTTTCTCCTCTATCAAAGGCCATTGTCCCTTAAGAATAGCCTGAAATTCAGATTCGCCTAGATGAGTGCGCCAAAATTGGCTACGCTCCTCTACGCTAGGGATAAGTAACTTTACCTCTTCCCTCATAATTTTAAGTCTCGGTATAGCAATTTGCAACTCACTATAACGATTCATCATATCTCGTTTCACAAGACGATTAATTCGCGGGCCTCCATTATTAGCGCTAATTGCGATATGAAGGTCACCTATATCGATGGTAGATGGCACGGTAAAGTCGCAGGATGTAGCATCATCGGCGCGATTAAGCCAAATACCATACTTACGAGCGATTGCCTCTACATAATCGTTAACCGCTGTATTATCAGTGCATATAAATAACAGCTTGCACTGCTTGACCATATCTATATACTCATCAGTAAATACAGTATTATGCCAAATAAATCGGTCATCCTCATGCCAAGCTTGCATCTGTTCTGTAATAACAGGACTGATGACAATACATTGACACGGCTCCTCTAAGCATAAGGCTAGTCGCCGTTCAGCCACGGCCCCACCGCCTATGAATAGAATGGTATCACTCGCTGTAGTTTGTAATGTTAGAGATATCATAAGAACCGCTCCTATGGATGATACCGCTTATGTATACCTACATATGGAACTATAGATATACATAAGCGGTATAAAAAATCGGCTTGAATGATCAAGCCGATTGCTTATTTGCCTACATAAATCGTTTAAGGTAAACGCCAATACGTCCCTTACGGGATGTGCCCGTAATAGCCTCTACCTTCATTCGGCCACGTCCGCGCATCGAGATGATATCCCCTTCTTTAACCTCTTGGGATGGTCCCTTTGCAGGTTGCCAATTTACTTGCAATAAACCGGCATTTACAGCGCTCACCAATTTCGTACGGGATACGCTAAAGCCAGAGCTTGCTACCGCATCTAATCGAAGTGATGCAACGGTAGTACGCACTTCTTTTATCTTTTCTTCTTTTGGTGCAATTTCATCTAACTCCATGGGAGTTACAGATACGGCAACCATAGCGATTTTTGTAAAGTTCTGTACTACAAAATCGGCTACCGCACTATCTACGAGAATTTGTGCACCCCCTTGCCCCATGATGATATCGCCAAATTTCGAGCGATCAATGCCAAGGCCCATCAAAGAACCAAGTACATCACGATGATTTAACAATCTAAATCGTGGGTCCCAAGATACCTTCAATGGAACGATGCCCATATCTACGGTACCTTGAAAATGACTATCTACAAAGGCAATACGAATGCGCTCTGCCCCTTCATAGCCGCCATAGGATTGAACGAGTAGTTCAGGATAGGCCGCCTTAATTGCATCGGCGATAACGAGACCGGCAGGGCTTGTAAAATCGCAAACACGGTATGGTTTTCCTTTAACTACTTGTTCTGCTAAATCGAGCATACGGCGCGCTTCTTCACCGCTACCGCTTGCTTCAAAATATCTAATTAATTTACTAGTATCAGCCATTATTTCCCCAATTCATTGGAACGAGCTAAACAAGCAACAACCCCATCTTGTAGGGCACTGCGCAAGCCACCTTTTTCCATAGCCCCAATGCCGGCAATCGTGGTGCCACCTGGGCTGGTCACTTGGTCGCGCAATACAGCAGGATGTGTACCGGATTCCAATACCATTTTGCCAGCCCCATACATTGTTTGGGCGGCTGCCTTAATCGCCAATTGACGAGGTAATCCAATGCGAACCCCCGCATCAGACAAGGCGTCTAAAATGACAAACATATATCCTGGGCCGGCACCAGATAAAGCGCCTAATCGATCTAGGTCTGCTTCACTGACAACGGCTACTTCACCAACCGCATTAAATAAGGCCTCTACAGAAGTAGTATCGGCTCCATTATCCGCAGTCAACGCAGTCATGCCACATCCAATAGATGCGGGAGTATTCGGCATGGCACGGTACAATACCGCTGTTGGCAATGCTTTGCGCAAGGTATCTAATGTTACGCCAGCTGCCACAGATATAACCGTAGCACCCGCTTTCACAGACGTTAATTGGCTCAATACGGACGGTAATACTTGAGGTTTAACAGCGAGGATAATCGTGTCGAATTGTGCCATATCAGGTAATTCTACAAAACCTGTAACACCCAATTCGTCAACTAATTCGTCGCGATGTTCAGGGCGACGCACCACGATTGATACATCATCTGCACGTAATATGCCTTGTGAAAGTGCGCCTCGTAAGAGGGCCCCACCCATGGCACCTACGCCTATACATACTGTTTTTCCCAACATAGTATCACCACTTTTTCTATACCGGATTATTTGTTTTGCCAGTTAAATTCTTGTTGCTCAGTTGTTCCACTTTCAGATTCATTATTATAATCAATGGATACATTAACAGGTACGCACATGAAAATGTCTTTGCCTACCTTTTCCAATTTGCCATCTAATGCAAATGTTGCACCAGATACAAAGTCAACGATGCGAGCTGCTTCGTGAGGATCTGTATTTTCAAAATTAATCAATACAGGGCGCATGTCACGCAATTGATGAGTGATGCTTTCAGAATCTTCAAAAACCTTAGGTTCGATAACAACTACTTTCATGGCTGTTGGACGTTGTGTCATAGTGGATGTGCCTCCTACCTTACGTGGATGGAACTCAGATGCAGCTGCTGTTGGTGCTACTGGTGGCACGTCTTCTGCATAGTCCTCATCATCTTCATATTCATACTCATCATCATAATCATAACGGTCATCATTATTAATACCGATAAAATTTTTGATTTTTTGCCATTGTTCTCCCATAGACATGGTAATCCTCCTAATATACTCACACTGTTATATTCCCAATTAGTTATATACACGTTCCCCAAAGATGGCAGTGCCTACACGCACGATGTTAGCCCCTTCTTGTAAGGCTATTTCAAAGTCATGTGTCATTCCCATCGATAAATATTGTATATCTCCATCAGGGAAATACCCTTTCATATCTTCGTACAAAGCATGTGCCACTCTAAAGATAGGTCTTGCATCCTCCGGATTTTCAAAGAACGGAGCCATGCACATCAACCCTTTAACGCGCACATGCGGTAATGTCTTAGCATAGTCTCGTATGTCTGGAAAATCCTCTACGGACATGCCAGACTTACTCGCTTCGCGAGCTACATTGACTTGTAACAAAATGTCTTGTACTTTATCATGCTTAGTAGCAACCTTTTCGATTTCATCTAATAGTTTCTTACTATCTACAGAATGAATCAAATCAAACATCGGTACCGCTTGACGAACCTTATTGACTTGTAAATGGCCAATTAAATGCCATACCAATTTAGGTCCTGTATAAAGCATTTGTTTTTCTTTTGCCTCTTGTACGCGATTTTCGCCTACATGAGTGCATCCAAGACGAGCCACTTCCTCTACAGCCGTTACAGGATGATTCTTTGTAACCGCTACAAGTAACGCCGTATCCGTGCGCCCTACGCTAGCCATTGCATCGGCCATGCGTTGTTGGATTTTATGAAGGGATTCTTCAATCATATGATCCTCCCATATAGTAACTTATAAATAAATATCCTATAGACTTATATTATATAATATTTAACCAATAATGTATATCTTTACCGTTTTTCAAGCATGCCGAATAATGCCATACGCCCCGTTTTACCATGTTCTCTGCGATAAGAAAAACAATTCTCATCGGTCATACTATCCGTACCGCCAATACAGATTTGTTCCTTAGGAACGCCTCGTTGCAATAGATTTTCTTCAATAAACCGCCACAAATCTATATGCGGTGTCGCTTGCGACGCACCATCTCTAACGATATATCGGACCAATTCATCACTATTGGCATCGGTTATTTTCTTCCATTCGTCTGTGAAAGTATCTGCTAGCTCTTGATTGACCTCAAAGGAATTAGGTCCAATGCTAGGACCTAAATAGACATAACAATCTTCAAAGCGGGTACCAAAATCTCGTTGCATCGCCTCTATGGTGATGACCGGCAGATGTCCTATAGCACCGCGCCATCCTGCATGAACAGTAGCCACCACATGATGCACAGGATCATAAATGCCTACTGGTACACAATCAGCGGTAAATAAGAATAATGGTACATTCGGAATGTCTGTATATACCGCATCGCAATCGGGAATAGCTGACTCAGCATTCATTGCACCGGCACCGATCAAGTCTTCTGTAATGCGTACTGCATTGAGTCCATGTACCTGATTACCGCAGCTAATCCGCTTCGGCGATACGCCTAAATGATTAGCCACAATGCTGCGATTATCTAATACATCCTGTAATGAATCTCCTATGTGAGTCGCTAAATTTAGAGATTCACATGGCTTCTTAGATACACCGCCATGACGATATGTATCCCCCATAACTAGAGGAAATTGATTGGCCCAGTTAGGCATTTCAAAAGACCATTTATGATTATTTGTATTTATATTTACAACAGTAATATCCATACTACGGTTCCTCTACTATTAATTCTCAAATCACTTACACACGCCACAACGCTTACAACCTTCCATACAAGGTGGTGTATACGCTTCATCAACAGCCCGTTGCCATTCTTGTTCTAAATAACCATCCCTTAGACCCATATCCAAATGAGACCAAGGCAAATAATCATCAAACTTGCGCTCCCGATAATTACAGTTATCCATGTCGAGGCCAGCTTTTTTCATTTCAGATTTAAAGGATTTGCTACCTCTATCTAGAGCACATGCAGCGAGTACCTTGCCTAAGCGGCGGTCACCCCGGGCGAGTACACCTTGGATATATGCTTCTTTAGGAGACTCAACGAGTACCTCGATGCGACGATTTTTTTGCAATGATTTCTTAATATATTGTAATTTCTTTTCTACACTCTTTTGATGATCCATAGCCATCCACTGGAATGGCGTAAATGGCTTTGGTATAAATGGATTAATGCTAAGTGTTAAGCGACCTTTACAGCCCACCTCAGCCATGTGAGCTTGTGTACGTTCAGCTAGCCCAATGATGGCATCTATATCTTCATCAGTTTCCGTTGGCAGGCCAATCATAATATAAAGACGCATATGTTGAATGCCAGACTTAGCGGATAACTGAGCAGCAGTACGAAGATTTTCTTCACTAATGCCCTTGTTGATGACGCGGCGCAAACGTTCACTACCTGTTTCTGGTGCAATGGTAATTGTCTTCTGACCACTATCTGCCAATCCATCTACAACGGCTTGCGTCAAAGAATCGGCGCGCAACGACGCACAAGAATAACGCATATCCTTAGAACGAATATAGGTTACAAGCTCATCAACCTCTGGATAATCAGAAATGGCCGCCCCCATAAGGCCCACCTTTTTCCCAAGCTTCTCCGCTCTATCCACACCTTCTTTTAAGATATCTAGAGGGCGTACACGGGGCACTCGGAAACAATACCCAGCCATACAGAATCGACAATGACGGCCACACCCTCGAGCTACCTCGATGATATACATGGCACCAAACTCGGTAAAATTCGTAGCAATTACCGTTTCACCTCCACTTGTTAGAGGCTCAAAATGACGTCGTATGATTTTAGGTGCACCATCTGCTATATCATAGCCAACAAAACGGTCATTATCATCATATTGAGGCGTATATAAAGCAGGTACATATACACCATCAATTTGAGCTAGTGCAGCAATCGTTTCTTCCCGGCTTTCACCATTCTCACGCCCCTTGCGAATTCGTTCTAACACAGCAGTAACAATACCCTCCCCTTCACCGATGATGAAAGCATCGATAAAATCAGCAAAAGGCTCAGGATTAAATGTCGCACAAGGTCCTCCCGCAATGACGATGGGATCAAAGCTAGTCCGTTCCCCACTCATAACAGGCACACGCCCATGTCGTAGCATTAATGGTATGTGAAAATAATCCATTTCAAAGGTCACATCAAAGGCCACTACATCAAACTGATGCATAGGCCGTTGCGTTTCAACGCTCATAAGCGGTGTTTTCGTCTTATCATAGGCATCTAGTTCCTTTTTCTCAGGTAAGAATATCCGCTCACATACACTAGCCGGATGGCGATTAATTTCCTCATAAATAATATGAAGCCCCAAATTGCTCATGCCCACGAAATATGTATTCGGATAGACAATGGCAACCTTTTGCTCCGCATGAGGGTTAATAGTTACGCGGCTATCTTCATCATTATAGAGTTCTTGTAATCGATTAATTAAATCTTTACGGTTCACTAATTTCCTTTCTATATAAGCCCACTATGAATAGTGGGCTCAACAACGCTATATATCATTTAAGAGATTAAATTTTAGATTTTATTGTATCCTTTGTATGAACAGTCTTTGTTTTAATTGTTTTTACCAATTGAGGGCGATGTTTTTTCTCATAAGGATACAATACAACTTTACCATCCCGATATTCCGCAATGTAAATATCTTTAATGGAATAGCCTTGTGCTTGTACCTCTTGTTCTAACCATTCTCTATCTTTTTCAATTACATCAAGAGTAAATTGATTGATTTGACCATCATTAATCAAATCAAAACGAATATTCTCTTCTCCAAATTGAACAACACTAAGTTGACCATTTTGCTCTAATACAGCGCGTTTTACATCTGTTACATATTGAACACCAGCAGTACGCAATTTCAATTTAAGCTCTGCTGCTTGAATACCATAGCGCATACACTCTTCAGTTAATACATGCCCCTTTTCAATTACAATAACTGGGTGACCATCAAGAATAGTTTTAAAGAAACTAAGATTACCTTTTAAGAATTTAAGAGACATTACAAGGATAGTCCACAAAATGAGGACTAACATAAACTGTAAAATACCAATTTGGTCATTGTAAATGATGGCACCAATAATACCACCAAGTACATAGTTTTGTAATTGGTCTAACGCAGAGGTTGGTGCTAAGTTGCCCTTACCCATTAAGTTAATTTGTAAAATAATCGCCAAGAGACCGATGGCGAGTTTGGCAAAGACCATCCCATAGACGGCCATAGCTTCTGTCATATGTGGTCCTCCTTATTGTAATGTATCCGCTATATCATGAATTCGATCAGTAGGACTTACCTTATATACACGAGTAATCGTATAAGTTGAAAACTCTGGGTTAAACTGAACCTCATAATAAGCATCATTAACCTTTAAAATCATACCATTGCGAATCTTTAAGGAGTTAACCGCCAATTGCTCACTTGGTACGGAACGATCGGTACTAAAAGAATGTAGAAATTGAGCCATACGAGAAGAGTCTTCAGAGTATGTTTTCATTCGATTATATTCTTGATACTCCAGTCCTAAGAAAAATACTACAATTAAAGACAAAATGACCAATAAATCACGATAGCGACTAGTAAAACCATTTCGCAATACCTGTACACCTAGAACGAGCAGTGCTAACAGAATAGCTACAAAAACGATAAAGCCCCATGTTTGACCTGACACCGCCTGACTTTCAACATAGGCTAATGTGTAAAAATCCATATCGTTCTCCTTTCATATATTTTTTTATTATATCACAAATAAATATGATAATAACCAATAACGATTTATAAAAAATAGAGCTACCACAATGATAGCTCTATTAAACAGTTACTATACTAATTTATTTACATTCACGGTACACGATGATATAAGCATGAGTATTCGCTGTAAAACCAGATTCTAATTCTAGTTCAACTTCTAAAATAGCATCATCAACGTCACCTTTATAATACGCATTACGTTGTTCTGCGGAATAGAAATACATAGCCGCATTATATTCATTACCTGC